>NZ_JBFAYB010000022.1:0-89366 GCF_040681075.1 Streptomyces sp. NPDC051907
CTCTGCCGTCTTCTTCGCCATAGTGCCCTCCTACCTCACAGATCCGGCCGCTCCAAACGGCATCTGTGCAGGTGAGGGCTGCTGTGTATTACTCGCCGCTCTCCCACGCCAGGGCGAGGAAGCGCTCGATCCGGCCGAGGTCCAGCTCGTCCGCGAGCGAGACCGCGATGATCGCGTCTCGACGAGCCCAAGAGAGCGACTCTGACGCACAGTGCACCCCATTGGATCCATATCCCCGGGTCCACGTGAATGAGACGTAGAGGTAAGAGCGTGAGCGTTTCTGCCATGGAAGCTCTCGCTTCCGAAGACGTAGCGTGTTGTCCAAGCGAGGATGCGGGCGCATAGAAATAGCGTCGCCTCGTCACTCGGACAGCAACTCACGTACCGGAAATGGTGACAGCGCAATGGCCAAGGAACAGCAGACTCCCATGGGCAGCGGATTCGGGCCCGAGAGCACTACGGCCGATGTCCTCAACGGCATCGACCTCACGGGTCGGTTCGCCGTCGTGACGGGCGGGTACTCCGGCATCGGCCTGGAGACCACGCGGGCCCTGGTCGGCGCCGGCGCCACCGTTGCGGTTCCCTCTCGTCGTCCGGACCTCGCCCTCGGGGAGCTGAAGGGCCTTCCGCGAGTAGAGGTCGGTGCGATGGATCTGACCGACCTGGGCAGCGTCGCCGCTTACGTCCGCAGCCTCGAAGCCGGTGGCCGGCCTATCGACTTGGTCATCAACAGCGCCGGAGTGATGGCCGCACCGCTCACACGGGTCGGCCCCAAGGGCTGGGAGTTCCAGGTGGCCACGAACCACCTCGGGCACTTCGCGCTCGTCAACCGGCTCTGGCCCATGCTGAACAGTGGCGCCCGCGTCGTCTCGGTCTCCTCGAGAGGGCACTTCTACTCGCCGATGCGGTGGGACGACCCGTTCTTCGAGCACAGCCAGTACGACCGCTGGGCCGCCTACGGGCAGTCGAAGACGGCGAACTCCCTCTTCGCTGTCCACCTCGACCGCCTGGCACGTGATGCCGGTGTCCGCACCTTCGCCCTGCACCCCGGCGTCATCGCTACGCCCCTGGGCCGCTACCTGAGCGACGCCGATCTGATCGCCGCCGGCGCCATGGACGCCGACGGCAACCTCACCCCCAACTTCGGCAAGTCGCCTCAGGCCGGCGCCGCGACCCAGGTCTGGGCCGCGACCTCGCCGCTCCTCGAAGGCAAGGGCGGACTCTACCTCGACGACGTCGACATCGCCGCCGTCTTCGACAGCCGTACGCAACGCGGCGACGTCCAGGAGTACGCGATCGACTCGGACGAGGCCGCACGACTGTGGGACTGGTCGGCGGAGCTCACCGGCATCAACGTCTTCAGCTGACCTCCAGATCACGCCAGTTCAACCGGATCGACGCCGGCATGGTCTGGATCAACGACTTTTACGTCATCGACGCCCGCTACCCCTTCGGCGGCATGAAGCAGAGCGGACTGGGACGAGAGCTCGGACACAACGCCCTCGACGAGTACACCGAGGTCAAGCACGTCGCCTACGCGACCAGCCGCCGCAACGATCCCCATCCCTACGCCGTGCTCTTCGGCAACCGCTGAACCGGCTTCACGCCGCACCCCGCCGACCCGGACGCCGGCGCGGCACTTACCGAATTTCAGGAGATCGAGATGACGAACAAGACGTGGTTCATCACCGGCACGTCGTCAGGCTTCGGGCGGCAGCTCACCGAGCAGTTGCTCGCCCGCGGGGACCGCGTCGCGGCCACCGTCCGCAACGCGGCGGCCCGGGACGGCCTGGCGGCCGAGTACGGCTCCCGGCTCTGGCGGGCCGAACTGGATGTCACCGACACCAGCCGGATTCGCGAGGTGGTCGAGCAGGCGTTCGCGGATCTCGGACACATCGACGTCGTCGTGTCCAACGCGGGCTATGGCCTGCTCGGCGCGGCGGAGGAACTCTCCGACGACCAGATCGACCGGCAGATCGCGACGAACCTCACCGGGTCCATCCAGCTCGCCCGCGCGGTGATCCCTCACCTGCGCGCACAGGGCGGCGGTCGCATCATCCAGCTCTCCAGCATGGGCGGACAGATCGCGCTCCCGGCCCTGTCTCTGTACCACGCCACCAAGTGGGGCATCGAGGGCTTCTGGGAGTCCACCCTGGGTGAGATCGCCCCCTTCGGTATCAGTGTCACCCTCGTCGAGCCGGGCAGCGCCCGTACCGAGTTCGCCGGCACCAGCGCCGACATCGCCAAGCCCATGCCGGAGTACGCCGATCACGCACCCGGCCTGCTCCGCCGCATGCTCGCCGGAGAGGTACCCGCCTTCCCCAGCCCGGGCGACCCGGCCAAGATCGCCGCGGCCATCATCGCCTCCGCCGACCAGGACGAGGCGCCCAAGCGCCTCACCCTCGGCTCCGACGCCTACGAACTCGTCACCGCCGGCCTTCGTGAGCGCCTTACGGCCCTGGAAGCCGTCAAGGACCTCGCCTACTCAACCGACGCCGACGACGTCACCGAAGCCCGCACCAAAGAGAACTGACACACCGCACAGCGGCGGCAGCCCCCCGAACACAGTCGCCACGGCGGAGGCCGCACGCAGGACCGGTTTCGGTGCTCAACCTTCCATCAGAGCCCACAACTAGAATGGAGACAATTGCCATGTCCAGATCCGCCACCTCACGGCCCCAAGCCCTCATCGTGCTCTCCTCGGCGCGCACGCTCCACCTGAGCGAGCCCGTCGACCACCCCGGCCTCCCCACCGGATTCTTCCTCGTCGAGGTCGCCGCGGTCCTGGCGCAGTTCGAGAAGGACTACGACTTCATCCTCGTCACGCCGGACGGCAAGCCGCCGCAGATCGACATCAACGGCCTGGGGCTCAACTTCATGGGCGGCAAGAACACTGGCGCCGTGGCGGCGCGCACGACCATCCAGAGCTCCCGCAAGGGGTTCACTCCCGAGGGTCTGCGAAAGAAGAACCCGAAGCTCGTCAAGCGCCGCAACGACGAACTCGCCCTGGGCCGGCGCCATCTCGGACGCATCCCCGTCTCAGCCCCGCTGCCCAAGACGGACAAGGAGGCCATCTCCATCCGAGACGAGGTCGTCGCCAGCTTCGAGGCCCTGCCGGAGAAGAAGTACTTCTCCATCCAGGAACTGGTCGAGAAGGACCGCGACCCCAACGAACCGTTCTCCTTCCGGGACATCGCCTTCATGCACGCGCCCGGCGGTCACGGTCCGATGGCCGACTTCCACGCCAACCCGTGGATGGGCGAACTGCTGAACAGCCTCCGGGAGAACCGTGTCCCGATCTCACTCATCTGCCACGGCCCCGTCGCGCTCACCTCGGCCCGATACCGCGTCCGCAGGGACGGAGAGGTCATCACCAACAACCGGCACGGCTTCAAGGGCGCCAAGATCACCACGTTCGCGCAAGTGGCCGAACGGATTGTGCTCGCCTCGCAGTACCCCAAGGTTCCCGGGAAGCGCACCCGGCTTCCGTACTTCGTCGATGTGGCACTCAAGGACGCCGGATACGACGTCAGCCTCGCCCTCAACCCCTCAGGGGTCAAAGTGGTCTGGGACGAGAAGCACGCCCTGCTGACCGGTAACGGCCCACAAGCCATCGACGCGCAGGCCGCCCGCCTCGCCAAGATCGTGCACAGCCGCCACTGACACACAGGCCATGTAGCGGCGCTCGGGATTGGACCTCTCCAGGCCCATCGACATCACGCTCCGCTACCACCGGCGGTGAGCCAGAGCCGTTCGTTTGACAGACCCCTTCCCGGTCTGGCTCTAGAGACAGGGGCGCGGCGGGACAGACAGCATACGGTTCCAGACAGTGAGGAAAGGCTACGCTCGTGAGACTGGACGGCTTGGCCAACGACCTGAGATAGCGGCAGGAGCGACGGTCAGCGGGGTGCCGCCCGTACCGCGAGCGGCGGGACCCTACAATCCGTGCAGGGTCTCAGATTTCGCGTCCTAATCTCAGGTGCGATGTCCAAATCACGTCGTATCGGACGCGATTCTGAGACTGGCAGGACGTCGTGTCGCACTGATGCTTTCGGATTCTCAGTGCTTCTCGTTTGCGCTGTCGGATTCTCACTGCGCCGCGTGGTGAGCGACGATGTTTGCCCCGTACGTGGGGTTTGATCTCCTGTTCCGTAACGGACCTGCGAACAAGCCCAAGAGGCGGTGGCGCACGGCGAAGCATGAGGCGTGGAGCGCGTCGGACGGGTTCCCGGCAACTGACGCCTGGTACGCCCCGACCACCACGTGGCACTTCCCGGCCTTCACCGCCATCGCAGCAACACTCATCTGCTACCGCAGAATCACCTAACGAACTGACGTCTAAAGAAGACAGGTCCCGGTCCGCAACGTGTAAGGCTGCTCTCGGTGGGCACTATTGCACGAAGGTCAAGGCAGGTTTCGCGTATGGGGGGGTTGGCATGTCCATCACATTTGGAACGCCGATAGTGCTCTTATGGCTGATCCTTGGGCTGCTGCCTGTGCGCAACCCCTCGGCGCGGAGAATGTGGATTGGGATCCACATCGGCATCTCCGTACTCGTCCTGCTGATCGCCTACTTCTACTGCCAGGACCCCAGGTCGCCCTCTCAGGCCGAGTTAGAGTGGTCCAACGGGGAGGAGCAGTACTGGCCGCTGCTGGCCGCGGCCGTCCTCGTGGGACCGGGACTGCTGGCAGCGATAATCCGCCTGGTGGTATCCCGGCCCGATCCGACGCCGATACAGCCCGCCGTAGTCTACGGACAACCGCAGAACGGCCAGTATCTCCAGCCGCCGCAGCACCTGTACCCGGGCCCGTACCCCCCGCGCCAGAACCCCCCGGCCTACGCGCCGCCAGCTCGCCAGCAGGCCCCCTACCCGCCGTCGGCCGCCCCGCCCGCACCGCCGCAGAGCCCACAGGTCACGCCGCCCGTCCCGCCGCCTCCGGCCTCACCGCCCACAATCTGACGACGGCGCGGGTCCTCGACTGCACGGCCGGCTTCGGCGAGCTGCGCGCCCTGCCGGACCGGCGCAGCTTTGCCGGTCGCCTCCGGCGTGGTCCGCGCGGAGAGCGGATGGGTGGGATGCCTCGTACGAGGGGCTCGAGTGCCTGGCTGTCGTGGGTGTTGGCATCGGAGATCCCAATCGAGAGCGGGAGGCCGTTGCGGTCGACTACGAGGTGGATTTTGGACCCACTCTTGCCACTCGGATTCGGTCCTGTCAGATGCCCCCCTTGAGCGCGCGGACGCTGACGGAGTCGATCGCGCATCGCGTCCAGTCCAGTTGTCCCTGGGCACCGAGTTCGTCCAGGACCAGCCGATAGAGCTTGGCCCACACCCTGGCCTTCGAGCACTCGGTGAACTGCCGGAAGGCTGTCACGCCCGAAGGGCCGAAACCGGGCGGAAGTTCGTTCCACGTGCAGCCTGACACGGCCACGAACACGATCGCCGCCAACACCTCGCGGTCTCCGTGCCGACGGCGCCCACCTCCCTGTGGCCGCATGGGCGCAGGTGGCACGACTCCCTAAGGTCTGTGCCGTAACTGATCTTCGAGGGACTTCGAGTCGTTGCTGCCCGTCAGTCGCCAGCGCGATCAAGGGTGGCTCCCCCGCGTGGGGGAGCGTGATTGTTCGCCAGGACGACGCCCTGTCGTAGAGGTTCAGCAACGGTGGAGTTGTGACGATCAAGCATTCTTTGGACGATACAGTCCGTCCGCCCCTGAGCTGGGCGCTCCGCCTCCATCTGGGCAGGTGGCCCGGGTTCACCGTTGCGGCATGGGGGTTCCTGTTCGCGGTACCCAGCTTCGTCTGGGCGTTGGGAGGCACCTTCGGTGTGCAGGCGACGGTGGCTCCGCCGCTGGTGAAGCTTGCTCATGACCGGGTGACGTGGTTCCTGGCAGTCTTGTGGGTGACCGGTTTCCTGAAGCTCTTCGGAGTGCTGGTCGGTATCGGTCTGACGCGCCGTCGCGGCAAGTGGACCGGTCGAATGATGGTGCTCTGTGGCGGCGGCGCGACAGTGCTGCTCGTCTGGCATGGATGTCAGTTCGTGATCCACGGAGTGCTGGTTGAGGCTGGGGCGCGCGCTGTGGCGCCTGATCTGGTCGGGTTGACCCGCTGGTACCTCTACCTGTGGGGGCCGTGGTTCATTGCCGGTGGCCTGGCCTTTGCCGCCGCCGCCACGCGCTATGTCCGCCGCCACGATGGCCGGCGTGAGGTGAGGCTTTACGGCTCTGCGGGGGCGCTGGGCGCGTTGCTCCTGTCTTTGGCCTCGGTAGTCACCGGGATTGGTTGACGGCTACCACGCAGTTGCCGGTCACGGGTGAAATGATCATGTGATGGCTGGTGTGATCACGGCGTCGGAACCGTCCTGGCTAGCCCCGTTCACCGGGCTGAACCCGCGCGCCTTCGGGAAGCTGGTGACAGTTCTGCGACGCAAGGGTGCGGACGCGGTCCGGAAGGGGCGGCCGTGGAGCCTTCCGCTGTAGGACCGGGCCCTGCTGGTCGCCGCCTACTGGCGCACGAACCTGACGATGCGGCAGCTCGCCCCGCTGTTCGGAGTCTCCAAGTCGGCGGCGGACCGCATCATCGACCACCTGGGGCCGATGCTCGCGCTCCAGCCCCGCAAGCGGTTCGCCAAGGACACCGCGCTGATCGTGGACGGCACCCTGGTGCCTACCCGGGATCACAGCATCGCCACGCGGTCGAAGAACTACCGGCACTCCACCAACCACCAGGTCGTCATCGACGCCGACACCCGCCTGGACGTCGTGGTCGGCCGGCCCCTCGCCGGAAACCGCAACGACTGCAAGGCGTGGGAGGAATCCGGCGCCAAAGCCGCCGTCGGGAAGACACTCACGATCGCCGACGGCGGCTACCCGAGCACCGGACTCGTCATCCCGCACCGCCGCAAGCGCGGCCAGAGCGAACTACCGACCTGGAAAGAGGAACACAACAAGTCCCACAAACAGGTACGCGCCCGCTTCGAGCACGTCTTCGCCCGCATGAAGACCTGGAAAATCCTCCGTGACTGCCGCCTGAAAGATGACGGCGCCCACCACGCCATGCTCGGCATCGCCCGGATACACAGCCTCGCCCTCGCCGGATAGGTCAGAGGCCGCAGGGCAGCCGCTATACCCAGGGGGAATCGAAGATCATTTACGGAACAACCCTTAGGCGCTCATCCATCGCATTCGCCGACGACGAAGCCCCTGGGGTCCTGTGGACCCCAGGGGTTTGCGCCGTCAGGCGGGTGAAGTCAGTTCTCGGTGTTGCCATACAGCTCAGCGGGCGCGGGCCCCGGTGGGGGTGGCTTGCGGGACTGGAGCGCTGCGCGGTGTACGGCCGGCCGTGCGCCTAGGCGCGGACGCGGCCCAGGCGCCGGGGAACCAGACTGCGGTGTACTGCTCGATGGCGTCGCGCAGCCCGGTGGTGACAGCCCCGTCCCACGGGGGTCGGCCGGGGCGGTGGTAGGTGTCGAAGGTGGCGTACTGCTTGGTGTTCGGCCGGGTGTTGGTGGCCTCGTCGCGGCGGTGGAACGTTCCGTGATCCACAAAGCTGAGCGCCACCGCGTCGATCTCGCCACGCTCCGGGTGGACGACAGCCACACGCAGCCCACCGTAGGTGTCTGCCTGGATGGTGCCGGTGAAGTCGATGCGCAGCCGCAGCGGTACGCCGGGGACGGGGGCGGCGAAGTAGGTGTTGCCCACGACGGTGTGGTCGTGGAAGGGGAGGCACAGCTCGGCGAAGAACCCGGGGGCCTGCAGGGACAAGAGAGATCTCCGGTCGGGGT
This sequence comes from Streptomyces sp. NPDC051907, assembly GCF_040681075.1. Taxonomy (NCBI): domain Bacteria; kingdom Bacillati; phylum Actinomycetota; class Actinomycetes; order Kitasatosporales; family Streptomycetaceae; genus Streptomyces; species Streptomyces sp. NPDC051907. The sequence goes on from NZ_JBFAYB010000022.1 coordinate 7,781, forward strand.
AGGACTGGTGTTACCGGCGTGGGCCGGGCAGGGCGGGTCGGCTGGTGGTGCTCCAGCGCGGGACGCTGGGTGCGGGGAGCGAGGCCGGGCGGCTGGATGTGACGGCCCTTTGCACGTCGAGCGGAGTGGGTGCCCGCGGTCCGGGCGGAAGGATCGGGGTGAGCTGGGCCATGTCCTTGATGTAGCTGAAGGTGTCCTCGCGCCACCGGGGCAGGGGAGCCGGATCGGCGGCGCACTCGGTGACGGCGGTGAGCAGGGCGACGGGGGTGTCGGTGCTGGCCGTGGCGTACCAGACGGGCCGGTCGACGGACTTGCCCGCCCACAGCTGCCAGCGGGCCTCGCGCGTGGTCAGTTCGGCTTCCGGATCGAGGTCGCCGGTGGTGAACTCCATCCCGGCGTGCCCGTCCGGGGCCTGCACCGCGAAGACGCCCCAACGCGGACGGTCGATCTCCCAGCCCTGCTTCAGAAGCGGCACGACCGGGAGGAAGGGATCGTGCTCGTCGATGCCGGAGACCGGCCGGGCTAGGTAGGCGTCCGGCCCCTGCTCGTACGCCGTGGCCAGGACGGTGGTGAACGCGGTCACGAACTCGGTGGGGACACGGTCGTTGAAGCAAACGCCCCATGCCGGCGGTCCGAAGGAGTCCTTGTAGGCGTTGATGCGCCAGAGCCCGTCGTCCTCGCCTTCGGGCAGGTAGCCCAGGCGCACGCGCCGGTCGGGAGCGCTCACATACACGTTGGAGTCCTCGTCGTACCGCAGGTCCCAGCCGAGTTCGAGCAGCGGGGCGAGGGCAGGGTCGCCGGTTCCGGTGGTGGAAGCGAGGTGGCGCGGCCAGACGTAGACGTCGCCGTCGATCTCGTGGTGCGAATTAGGCTGAGGGTTCATCGGTCCGCCCTCGTGGCGACGGTGATCTCGTCGGCCGGGGTGTGACCGCTGTGCTCACGCGACCGGCTCAGGCTCGGACACCCTGGTCACCTGGGGGTTTTCGGCCAGCCACTGGATCAGGAGCGTGCGGGGACGGGTCAGGCCCGCCTCGGCTCCGTCGCCGGTCAGCTGGGAGGGACCGTCGGCCCGCTCGATGGTGAGCGATGGCGCCAACAGGTCGAGGACGTGCCGGATACGGCTGCTGAACTCGCAGACGGGGGCGGGGACGGCGCGACGCCGGGCCCAGCGGGCCATCGCGTCGTACAGGTCTGCCAACTCCCTCCCGGCGTCGCTGAGTTCCAGACCGGTGCCTGGCACGCCCCGGATGAGACCGTGGGCGCGGGCCGTGTCGGATGCGCTGCGCAGTTGGTGCGTGGAGAGGTCGGGCAGGGTGCCGGCCAACCGTCGCAGCGGTATGGCGCCGTTGTCGTCGATCTCGGTGACCAGGCGGACCAGGGGGCGCGAGGCGAGCAGTTCGACAGCGCGGTGCGCTGCGGCAGAGGTGAAGGCGGTGCTCATCGCCGCGGGCCTCCCGCCGGGATGGCTGCTTTCGGGCGGGTGGTCGTGACGTGCGAGAAGAGATCCCCGTTGTACCACGCCGGAGAGGACTGGAGTGTCCGAACAGGTGGGAGCGCCGCGGGGGCCGGCCTCGACTGGCTGCTGACCCACGGCCTCGGCGCGGGCTTCGCCTGCGGGCTCCCCCAGACCGGGTGCTGGGCCGCCTGGTCGAGGGGCTGCCCGGCGGACCAGGCAGACAGAGTGCTGAGCACGGGGCCAAGGCCGTCGCCCGCAGCGGACAGCCGGTAGGGCCGACCCATGCCGTCGGTGTCGACCAGGCCGTCGGCGACGAGCTGCCGCAGCGGCGGGTAGATGTTGGTCCAATCGCTGCGGGGCATCACGATCCGGGCCAGAGCCCGGCCGCTGACCTCCTCGCGGGACTTGAGCACCCACAGGATGGCGGCGGCGTGGCGCCGGGTGAGCAGGGTGAGGCTGTCCTCGATCTGCTCGATCGCGGGCAGCGGGCCGTCCGCCTTCTCCAGGTGTTCCTCGGCCCAGGTGACGATCATCGGCAGGACTGGCAGCAGGGCAACGCCACGTTCGGTGTGGCCGTAGGTCACGTGCCGTGCGGTGTGTTCGGTGCGTCCGACGAGGCCGGCGTCGCACAGGGCCTTGAGCTTGGGGTGGAGCTGGCCGTCCTGCAGCCAGGACACCTTGGCCGCCAGCTCACTGTAACGCAGCGGCGGGCCGGAGAGTGCCAGCAAGATCCTCACGTTCCAGCGCGGAGTGATCATGGCGAGGGCCTCGGTGACCCGGGCGATGTCGGCGTCGGCGTCAGGGGGCAGAGCGGTGAGGGCCAAGGGAGGAACTCCTGGGTGAATGAAAGGGGAGATCGCCTGCGGTCAGCGGCGGTGCGCCGGACTCGGCGCCGCAAGAGGCGGAGCCGGAACGGGCGGCGAGGGAGCCGGCGGGGCAGGCGTCGGGGCCGGGACGCGGGCCAGGCTCTGCAGGACGGCGGCGACCGATGTGGCCTGGACCTCGCGGACGGCGACGGCTTCGGCGAGGCGGCGGGTGCCGTCGAGGAGGTGGGAGACCTCGTGTGGGCCGATCTGCCGCTCGGGGTGGACGAGCCGGGCGAGGTGGTCGCGGTGGAAGTCGATGCTGCGCTCGGCGAGGGCGAGATCGTCGTGCATGCCGAGCAGGGCGGAGAGCATGCCGTGCGGCTGGTCCTGGGCGTGGGCTTCGAGGTCGGCGAGCGATGCGCCGTACAAGTCCTCGATCCGTCCGGCTATGTCGGTGGACGGGAGGTGGGTCAAGCGGGGGCTTTCACGGTCGGCGGGCCCGGGCCGCCCCGGCACGCTGGGGTGCCGGGGCGGCGGAAGGAGGCAGGGTCGCGGTGGCCCTGAGCTGCGTCAGACGGACGGGGCGGGCCTGCTCGTCGGGCGGGGGCATGGTGCGCAGCAGCTCGCCGAGGGCTGCGCGGTAGCCGTCGCGGGCATCCAGCGCCGCCTCCAGCCACTGCGCGTCGAAACGGAGCTTGTCCGCCGACAGATCGCCCATGTCACGGTCCGGATCCATGTCCCCGTGCACGCGGTCACGGACACGGGCGACCTGCTCCTCGGTCAGAGCCAGGAAGGAGCGCAGTTCCAGGGCACGGGCGAGAGCGGGAGAAGCATCGGGTCCGGCAGCCGCCTCGTACAGCTCGGGGACCGGGTTCCCGAAGACCTGCTGCAGATCGGCGTCCATGGTGCTGGTCTTGACCCGGCTCATCGGACGGTCCTCCCCGGCCGCCACGCCGACGCCGGCGCTGGCGTACCCGCGGGTCGGTGCGCAGCACTGGTCTGCACGGCCGGCCCGGTTCGCGGCCGAAGTCGCGCGAGGCGTTCGGCGGCGAGGTCCCTCGTCCCCGGAGCGTCCGGGTCGAGGAGCCATCGCACGACCAGGGCCCGGCCGTCGCGTGCAGTGACGGCGGCGTTCACACGGTGGGCGAGGCCCATCGTCGGGTCGTCGACCTCGCTGGGCTGGGTGTCGAGCGCGGCGAGGAGGTTGTCCTCCGCACGGTCGAGCACGGACTGGGCCTCAGCGAGAAGGCCGTGCCACTTGACGACGTCGGTGGCGTCGGGATTCGCCTTGGGACGAGTTTCTCGGACACTTCGAGCGTCGCAAGCTCGCCCTGGGCGACTGCGGCCGCGCCTACGGAACTGACTGTGCTCACGAACACGCTTGTGTCCGATGCCCCGCCCTGATCATCCACGCGACAGAACGTCCCCGGCTCGTCGAAATCCGCGACAACCTCCTCACACGCATCCTGGAAGCCGAAAGGGAAGGCTGGCTCGGCGAGATCGAAGGGCTGCAGAGCAGCCTGACCCACGCCGAGGAGAAGCTAGCCCAACTCGACGCCCAGATCTCCCGAAAGCAGGAGTCTGTCGACCTGGGAATTCCTACCTTCCGAGAGATCGTTGCCCGCACCACCGCGGCGGCCACCCCGCCGGGTGCGTGAGTGAACGGATGCCACTCCGCCGTACTCAGCGGACACCGTCACAGAACGAGGCGCTTGGACGAGCCTCATCCACGCGGATGATCTACACCGCCCCGGCCACGTGCCACGTTCTACGGGCGGCGTGCCAGCAGGTGGGTATCGAGGAAGCCCCGCTCGGACGCTGGATCATGGAGCAACCGAGCCACCGCGACGAGGCCCGCCCCGGCCAGCAACTCGGCAAACTTGTCCGCCGGCCAGCTGTAAGCAGGCGCCACCTTGTGGTCGAAGCGGACGGGCTCCGAGCCCTCGGTTCCGAAGAAGGACACCAGGAGCAGGCCCCCCGGCGCCAAGACACGTACCTGCTCCGCGATCAGCGTGGGCAATTCTTCTGGTGGGGTATGGATCATCGAGTAGTGCGCCAGCACTCCGCCGAGCGCGCCGTCCTCGACCGGCAGGGCCTCCATGCGTGCTTCGTCGTACCGCAGCGCCGGATGAGCCTGCCGGGCGTGGGCGATCATCGCCGGGGAGAGGTCGAGCCCGAAGGCGTCCAACCCCAAGTCGTTCAGCATGGACGTCAAATGGCCGGGCCCGCACCCGACGTCGGCTGCCCTTAGGTTCCCCGTGCCACGCACGAGCTCGGCGAAGGTGCCGATCATGTTCCGCGCGAACGGCTGCGTCTCCAACCGATTGGCGAACAACGATGCATACAGTTCGACGACCCCGTCATAGGCCGCCCTGGTCTCGTCCTGGTGCTTCAACACAGGAAGGAAGCTAACACCCGAGCCGTTCAGAGCAGTTCTCCAGACCCATTCTCCAGACCCAGACCTGCCCCTTACTCGCAGGACTGATCATCCTGTCACCTGGCCATGGGACACCCGCTAGTTCGGAGAAGCCACGTAGAGAAGTAGGTCGGCTCTCCTGCCGGGCCCGTCCACTTCAGGCCGTCCTTGGAGAACCCGACCCATGCCATCGCCGGCGAACCGGACAGGCGTGTGCAGTGCTCGCACGAGCACAGGTGGGGATCGTCCGGGATGCCGGACGCCTCGTACGCGTGGTCGCCACACTGGCAACGCCCAGTCCACTGGTCGGGGACGATTCGCTCGGTCACGGGGACGGCTCCTCTGGTGCGGGGAAGCTGATACCGGCGGCAGTGTGTCGCACGCCCGCGACATCGCACTGGTGTTCGGCACCAGCCGACCCCAACGGGATGGCGAGTCCACTCTTGAAGGCGAATATCCGTACGAGTCTTCACGATTCGGCGGGCGCTACGCGTGAGCAGCGGGTGACGCCCCGCCTCCGCTCGCGTCGGACACGCGCTCACGACAAAGCCCTTGGAATCGAAGGATTCCGGGGGCTTTGCGGGGTGCATCCGCTCGCGGCGGCGCGGGTCAGGTCAGGTCAGGTCAGGTCAGCTCGCGGTGGAGCCGTCGTCGGTGGAGTGTCCGTGCGCCGGCGACGGGCCGCGAAGAGGGCGCCTCCGCCAGCGGCGATCAGGAGGCCGCCGCCGATCAGCCACGGGGTGGCGTCGGCGCCGGTGTGCGCGAGCGAGCCCTCGGGGTCGGGGGCCGCGGTGCTCGACGCGGTCTCGCCGGCGGCTGGGATGCCCGAGGCGGAAGGCGCCGGGGTGTCCTCGTCCTTGCCGGGCTTGTCCTGGGTGGGCTTGTCGCTCGGCTTTTCGGTGGGCTTCTCGGTCGGCTTGTCCGTGGGCGGCGGGGTGGTGGCAGTCTTGGCGTTGGTGACGGTCACCGTCACGGGATCGCCCGGCTTGGCCTTGAACGCCTTCGAGGGCTTGTAGACGTCCTAGCCGGCGGGCGCCTTCACCTGCTTGACCCAGAAGTCCGTGCCGATACGGGAGTTGATGGGCAGCTTGCCGGTGGCTGTTCCGTCGGCGCCGGTGGTCAGCGTGAGCAGTGTCTTGTCCGATGACGCATCATGTGGAGTGCGTGGCGGCGCTTGGGCCGGTGGCGAGGCAAAATCCTGACGCTCGAGTGACGCTCCTCGGGCGCCTTTCCTGATGGGTTGCCAGGTACGCTGCGCCGCCACTCAGAGAGTCTCTTGGCTGCGCGGGTGGCTGCCTCTACCTGCTACCCGCCGGGGGCGTGAGCCCCTCGCGGTGTCAACAGTGGTGACACGCCCGGGCCCCGGACGGCCTCCGACCGTCCGGGGCCCGGGCGTACGGAGCGTGAAACATCCTCAGAAAGGAGCAAGGGAGAACCTCATGTCGAACACCGGAAACCGGAATCCGTCGAACAAGTCGCTCACCATGATGACGGGGCTGCTCGCACTGATCCTCATGCCTGTCGGCGCCGCGCTCGACGGGCCCGCGCAGTGGGTCCTGATCGGTGCCTCGACCGCCTTCATCTTCATCTGCGTGTACCAGATGAACGCGAACAGGCGGGCGAGCAAGGGATGAGCGACACCGCAGCGGTCTCCGCCCGAGGGTGCGTGACGCTCAAGCGGTTCGGTGAGATCGCCGCGGTGGAGGACGTGACATTCGCGGTCCGGCCGGGCCGCGTCGGGAGCTCGACATCGATGCGACAGGTCACAGCGATCACCTGTCTTCGGACGTACGCAACGTCCCGTCCTGGTCCTTGCCGAACCGCGCGAAGGAACCGGGTGCCTCGGACACCTCGTGATCGTGCGTGGAACGCGGGCCATCATAGTCGATTCGCCGTCAGGGCGTCAGGGCGTCCGGGCTCGGTCTCGGACACACCGTGCCGGTATCGGCGCAGGACCTGCTCAGCGCAGGGTGGTTCGCAGCCTTCCCGTACGCCGACCCCCGGAGGGGGCGGTCTCCTACCGGACGCGCCCCCACCGTGCCTCCCTCACGACGACGCGACCGCCGGCCCCGCGTTGTGAGGGTTCAGGAACGCCGCCTCCTGCGGCACGTGCGGCGGGACGTCCGTGCGGGGGTCGGGTGGGCGGGGGACGAAGACCGGGACCTCCGACTGGTAGAAGATGTCGATGTCGGCCTCCTCGCCGCTCACGATCAACGTGTCCCATGCCCCGCTCTCCTGAAGCGTCCGCAACGTCTCCGGGGCCAGCGTGGAGAGATGGGCGCGCAGCACCTCGTCGGACGGCATCCCCGGCAGGCGGGACGACAACCGCTCGCGGATGGCGACCATCCGGTCGAACAGCAGTTCGAGGTCGGGGCGTTGTACCGCGGAGCCGTCGGCCGGGCCCATGCTGCGGGCGACAATGTCCTTGATGGCGCGGGTGACCCCCTCGTCGTCCGTGGCCACCATCGCGTTCCAGGCCCGGGACTTGTGCCGGTACTGAAGCATCGACATCGCCGCCTCGTGGCGGATGAAGTCGGCGTCGCGCAGCGGCCGGCCCTGCCAGACCCGGCTGAGCGAGCGGGCGAGCGAAGTGGCCGACGCCAGACCGCTGTTGAGGCCGCGGCCGGGCCAGAAGTGGATGGCGTTCGCCGCGTCGCCCAGCAGGAAGCCGAAGGTGCCCGGGGTCTTCGCGGTGGGCCGGCTGAGCTGGGCCGTGAAGCGCGGGCGCTGCACCATGTCGAGGCGGAACGAGGTGACCGCCGACAGGTCCTTCTCGGGCACCCCGAACATCTTGAGCCCTTCCAGGATCCGCTTCCACAGCGGTGAACCCTGGAGCAGGGCCGGCAGGAACAGGGTTCCGTGCGTGGGACAGACGAACTCGTGGTGCTCGCCCCGGGTCATGACGCAGGGCCGGGCGGCGATGCACTCCTCGAAGGCCTTGCGGACCGGATCGATGCCGATCACGTCCTCGGCCTCCTCGCGGGTGAGCCGCATGTTCAGGAAGCCCTCGCCGCGGAGCGAGTTGAGCAGGAAACGGTTCTGGGACACGGTGAGCAGGACGCTCATCGGGTCCGGCAGCGTCGACTTGACCCGCAGCCCCAGCACGACATCCCGCAGGTGCTCGCCGTCGAGGGAGTAGATGGAGGCGTCGGCCGCCCCGAAGCGGTCGGCGAAGTGTTCGCGGGTGCGGGAACGCCCGCCCTCGGCGATGACGAGGACATGGTCCTGGGCGAGCCGGTTCTGCTGCTCCTCCACGTCGAAACGCTGGGGGACCAGCCTGATGCCCGCGCGTCTGTTGGCCAGCTCCAGCAGCTGGTCCTCGACGTAGGCGATTCGGATGTTGCGCGGCGGACGGCCGTCCACGGAGTCCGGTCCGACGGGCCACATCTCCGAGTAGCCGTCCGTGTTGTCGAACAGTGCCGAGCGGACCTCCTCGGACAGCGCCAGGTACTGCCGGCTCTGCACGGTCACGACCTGCTGGCGCCGGACGTTGCTGTGCCGCTCGTCCTTCCAGACGATCGTGGAGCCCTCCTTGCGCCACCGGGCGTCGTAGACGGTGATCTGCACACGTCCCCGGAGCTGCTCCTCCAGTGCCAGGGCGAAGGCGAGGCCGACCGGGCCGCCGCCGGTGACCGTGACCCGCAGGGTGCCGGCGTCCGGGCTCGGCTCGATGCGCGGGGAGTTGAGCAGGGAGAGGTCCATGACCGTCTCCATCGCGTCCTGCGCCTCGTAGAGGAAGGTCTCGTCGCCGATCCGTATGCAGTCGTTGGGGCGCAGTACGTGCCGCGTGACGCGTTCGTCGTTGACGTACGTGCCGTTGCGGCTGTCGCGGTCGTACAGGACGAAGCCGGCGTCCTCGGTGACGATCTCGGCGTGCAGACGGGAGGCGTTGACGCTCACCAGCACGATGCCGTTGTCGCCCTTACGGCCGATGGTCAGTGGTGAACCGTCCAGAACCACACTCTGACCAGTGAAGGGACCCGTACGTCCCACGATGATCGACGGCACCTGCGTACTCCTTGTGAACGGCACTCGAGAAAAACGACGGATACGGGGACGGGCCGCGTGTGGCGGCCGGTCCCGAGTGAGGGTGAACCACCCCGGGACATACACCTGGTTGTGTCCGGGTGCGGTTCAACCGATCGTGGACCACTGAGCCGGAGCGGCCGCTGTCCGGCCGCTCCGTCCATGGTGGCAGCCCGTCGGAAAAGGGGAAGTCCCTGTTTTCGTCCGGGAGTTGGCGATCTACTGGCATGTGATCGAGAACGGGACCGTGTTCGAGGTCGTCCCCAGGGGGCCCTTGACCTCCACGCCGATCTCGCTGGTGAAGGTTCCGGCCCTGGAGTACGCCGTCAGCTGTACGACGTTCTGGCCCGTGCGGTCTCCGCCGGCCGGGAAGGTGAGGGTGCGCCACGCGCGGTCGACCACCGAATCGTCCTTGGACACCCACCGATAGGTGATCCTGGCCGGGACCTGGTCCACGGCGAACGTCGCCGTGAAGGTTGGGGCCTGATCCGCCGGCGGTGAACACGCGCCCACGTAGGTCGTGTTCACGCCCGTCACCGTCGCGCGCACCTGCTGCGAGGCGGAGGCATCCTGCCCGGCCCGACCCGGCGACGGAGCGGTGCCGGGCGTCGCGCCCGAGTTCGCCTTGTCCTTCCCGCCCTCGTCGTGACCGTGATTGACCAGCGCGTAGCTCAGCCCGGCGATGAGGACGGCGCACGCCACCACGCCGGCGATCACGGCAATGGTCCGTCGGCGCCTGCGCGGGACATCGGGCGGCGTCGGCTCGAAGGGGACGGGCGGGCCGAAGACACCGGGCGGTGCGGTGGCGGCGGACACCTCGGCGGCCGCCGGCCGGTGCGGCGTGGCTGAGGGAGTCGGTACGGGCAGGGTGGGCTGAGGGGCCCGTGGAGACGCAGGCGACTCAGCAGGCTGAGCGGAGTGAGTGGGCTGAGCAGGCGATGTCCCGGCCGAGGTGTGAGCCGTCGCAGCGTCACCAACCGTCGCAGCGTCACCAACCGTCGCAGCGTCACCGACCGTTGCCGCTTCGCCCACCGCGCGTGCGTCACCCACCGTCGGCGCGTCGCCCACCGTCTGCGCGTCCCCGACGGTGCGGGTTTCGCCTGCCGTCGTGCCCTCCAAGGTGTCGGACGTTGGGGCTTCCACGTCAGCCCTCGTGGGCGCTTCCGCTCCGGCCGCCCCAACCGCCGGGGCCGGCGGAGCCGTCCGGTCCGCGCCACCCGCCGCGACCAACCGCAGCTCCCGCTCGGCCGTCTCGGCGCTCATGCGCTCGGTGGGCTCCTTGCGCAGAAGCCCCTCGATGACCGGGGTGAGCGGTCCGGCCCGGCGTGGTGCGGGGAGTTCGTCATCGACGATCGCGCGCAGGGTGCTCAGCGGAGTGTTCTGACGGAAGGGGGAGTGGCCGTCCACGGCCGCGTAGAGCAGAACGCCGAGCGACCACAGGTCCGACTCGGGACCCGGAGCGCGGCCGAGGGCTCGCTCGGGCGGAAGGTACTCGGGGGAGCCCACGACCTCGCCTGTCATGGTCAGCGAGGATTCTCCCTCGACCATCGCGATGCCGAAGTCGGTGAGCACGACACTGCCGTCGTCGCCGAGCAGCACGTTGGCGGGCTTCACATCGCGATGCAGCACGCCCTCGCCGTGCGCGGCGCGGAGGGCGGACAGGATCTCGGCGCCGATCCGCGCCGCCCGCTGCGGGGGCAGCGGTCCTTCGGCGCGCAGCAGGTCTCCCAGTGAGCGCCCGCGCACGAGTTCCATGACGATCCAGGGGCGGCCGTCGTCGGTCGCCACGTCGTACACGGTCACCACGTTGCGGTTGGGGATGCGGGCGGCGGCCCACGCCTCGCGTTCCAGCCGAGTGTACATCCGCTCGATGTGCGCGGCGGACAGCCCGGCGGGGGCACGTACCTCCTTGACGGCCACGTCCCGGTGCAGCGACTCGTCGCGGGCACGCCACACCGTTCCCATACCGCCCTCGCCGAGGCGCGACAGCAGAAGGTAGCGGCCCGCGACCCTCCGTTCCTGGTCCGGTGGCACCTGTACAGCCTCCTTGTTGTGCATCCGGACGGCTCTCCCTCTCCTTGTGCGGCGGCAGGGGCGATCGCCGATGTCGCCCCGCGCAGCAGTTCCCCGGCCCCGTGTGAAGCGCTCGACGGCGAGCCCGGCATCCTCCGGCGTCCGGCGTCGCGGAGCGGTGATCACCGGCCCGGCGCGGACACACGACGCAGCACGTGCCCGACCGGCCTCATGGCCCCCGCCCGTTCCCCCCCGTCAAGGTGCCGTCCCTCCGGGACAGCCCTCGTGTGGAGGCGACGATGCTCTGCAGCCCGTCGCTTCCCAGACCTTCCAACAGCTGCATTGTGCTATACGCGGAAGCGGGTTCGAATGGTTCGCCTTGTCACGGCAAAAACTTGCGGCTTCTGTCGATCTGCCGCCGCTCTGTCGGGACGGAGATACGGAGGGAATCTTCCCGCGCCGCAACCGGTTGGTAACAACGGTGCTTCCATTCCTCGAACCCGAGGATCACGAGCCCGATCGTCGGTGTGTCTGCGCCGCGAGGCGTGGCAAGAAGGGAACGTTCCATGGACGCGCAGAACGCGCACTTCGACGTCGTCGTCCTCGGCTCGGGCCGGGCGGCTATGTCGCCGCCGTCCGAGCCGCCCAGCTGGGGAAGCGGGTCGCGGTCGTCGAGGAGAAGCACTGAGGCGGAGTGTGCCTGAACGTGGGCTGCATCCCGACAAGGCGCTGCTGCGCAACGCCGAGCTGGCGCATGTGTTCCAGCACGAGGCGGAGACCTTCGGCATCAAGGTCGACGGCACGGTCTCCTTCGACTACGGCGAGGCGTTCCGGCGCAGCTGCACCGTCGCGGACGGCCGGGTCAAGGGCGTCCACTACCTGATGAAGAAGAACAAGATCGCCGAGTTCGACGGCCGGGGCACGTTCGTCGACGCGCACACGCTCCGGGTGGCGCAGGCCGACGGCACCGAGCAGACACTCACCTTCCGCCGCTGCCGATGTTGACCGTGGATCCGGCCAGAAGCTTGCCGGTCTTGTCGTCCTTGGCCTTCAGCAGGACCGAGGCGGCCTTGAAACGGGTCGACGATCGTGAGCGGTGTGTCGGTACCGGGGGTGACGGTGACGTCCTGGTCGTCGACCGTGTCGTGCAGCTTGCTGCCGCTGGAGATCTCCTTGAGGCGGTAGACGCCCGGTGCGAGGTCCTTGAAGGCGAGCTGCCCCTGGGCGTCGGTCGTGCCCTTGGCGGCCTCCTTGCCCGCGGAGTCGAAGAGGGTGAAGGACGTGCCGGCGAGCCCGTCGCCGCCGGGGTCCTTCTTCAGGATGGCCACGCCGCCGGTCTCCGCCTCGGCCGCGTTGCGCGGAGTCGAGGATGCGGATGCGGACGGGGTGGGATCGGTGCTCTGGGCCGAGGCGGTCGGCGCCCAGGACAGGCTTCCGGTCACCGTGGCGGCGGCGGCAAGAGCGGCCGGGAGGGTGCGAGCAGAACGGATGCGCAAGAAGGAACTCTCCAAGGGATACAGGCGGGAACAAGGTGGGCGAGCGGGTCGGTGGTTCAGCGGGAGCGGCCGGGCGCGGAGGCGAAGTGGCCGGTGCGCTTGCCGAAAGGGAAGGTGCGGTGATCGCGTAGAGGCGGGCGGCGGCGCGGACGAGTTGCTGTTGCTGCTCGACGGGCAGTTGCTCGATGCCGGCCAGGCCCTGGGCGATGGCCAGACCGAAGGGCTATCCGGCGTCCAGGCCAGCGGCCTGGACGATCTGCGCTGCGGCCTCGGCTTCGACGAGGACGCCGTAGGTGCTGGGGACGCCGAGCATCTGCTCGGCGTGGTTGCGGGCACCGTCGAGAGGATGTCGGTAACCCGGCTCATGCCGCACTTACCTCGTTGATCCGGCCCAAGTGGGCTCGCTGGTATCGCCATTGACGTAGATGACCATAGGGGCGGCTTGAGGCAGCTGGGCCGTCCAAAGCAGCGCTCGCCAGGCTCGGGGTCAGTTCGCAGTACATCAAACAGGCTCCCCCTCCGGTGCCCACGGTCAAGAAGAACGGCGAGCCGACCACCGTCGCCCGCAACCGCTCCGGAAACAAGAGCGCGGCAATATAGCGGCGGATCCCCGGTTACCGAAACCAGGGATCCGCCGAATACTTATAGCTCCACCGCCACTCCCGATCCGTCGCGTCGAAAGGCAACACCACGACAGCAACCCACAACGCCGCGGCCCCGCCTCGCACGACCGCACCGGCCGCCGGCGCGCTACGTCGCGGCGTAGCTGAGGCGAAACAGGTCCTGGGCGCGCTCCAAGTCCCGCTCTGTGCGCAGCTGCAGCTCCAGGTCGCCGGTGCCGTAGTGGCCGAGCCCCGTCACGTCCCGGGTGAAGCCCGGGACAAGGGCAATCTCCTTCGGGTCTGCCTTGAGGTAGACAAGGAGCTTGGTCTGCTGCGGCGCGAGCACACAGGCGACGTTCCGCAATCCCTGGTAGCCGCGTACTGCTTGCGCTGAACCCGGGTGACACCGGCCCCGAGGCCGGTCAGCACCTCGTCGACCGCCGTGGCCAAGTCAGCCATTGGGCCGGCCTGTGTCCGCAGCACGGACAGCACGGCCGCGCGCCGACGTCCCCGCCCACCCGCAGGCGAATTCCCGGTGACCGAAACCACGGTCTCAAGGCCGATGTGCTCGCTACCGAAATACCGGTAGCGGACCAGGTCGATGCTGCGCTGGTGCTCACGTACCGCATGGGCGTCGTAGCGAGTGAAGTCGCCGGCGAGCAGATCAGCCTGGGCGCGCTCCAAAGAACCTGGGCTGCGGCTGGTGCCCCGAGCCGGTCGCGGACCAGGCCCTCGAACGTACCCCGGTGCGCGGTGAGCCATGCCATGTAATACAGGCCATGGTTGATCACCCCAGCTTCGGTACCGCGCTTGTATTCAACGATCACGGGTGCACCGTTCCCATCGAGCCCCAGCGAATCGATCCGCCCGCCATCCACGCAGTCGATGACGTTCTCGCTCGCCAGGAACCGCACACCCAGCATGGTGTCCATGTGCGCCTCGATGAGGGCCTGCACATCCGCATCGACCTCAGCAAGATGCGGCAATACCTCGTCTACGCCGCCTTTCGTGTTGAACAACTTCAGCCCCACCACACCCCCTTCACGACCACGATGCCAGACGGCAACGTCGCAGACCGCAGGGCTATTTCCGCGAGGGAAGCCTTTCTCGCCCCGCACCACAGCGAGCACTTCGCGCTAGGGCGCCTTCGCCTTACACACAAGCCACACAAGCCGTGCGGTCTCTGTGAGTACGCGAAAGCCGCCTCCGTGCCCGAAATCATCCGGGCTCGGAGGCGGCTTTCACGCGTCTGACGACCTGTCATATTTTGGGTCCGACGTGCGTCAAACGTGCGTCACGTGCGTCGCTCATGCGTCATGATATCGCCCGTAACGCCCACAGCGCACATAATGCACACTCGAAGAACCTGCAGGTCAGGCACCCTTTGCGGTCGGTTCAAGGATCGCGACGCACTCCACATGATGCGTCATCGGGACATCAACGGATTCACCAGCCTCGCAACGGCGTCGGGCGTCCAGCAAGCACTGCCTACTCGAGGTCGCACTGATGCCGGTCGCCCTGCTCATCGCCGCCCCCGCTCACAACCTACGCACCGGGTCGGACACCGCAAGCCAAGCAAAGAATTGGCGTCATCCGCCCGGAATGCCGCAACCACATGGGCGTCGGTGCGCCGCTGCTACAAAACAGAAGGGACGCCCACCAGCGGCGGACTTCCCGGTCGGACTTCGCGTGATGCGACTCCGCGTAGCGAATGCCGCTGAATTGCTGCATTCCGGCGCAGCCGCATTGCGTTTGACGACCTTCCCGCGGCGCTCCGCACCCTGATGACGATCGACTGGCGGCCAGCGCGCGATGCCGACCGCTTGGCATGGTCAGCGACCCCGTCAATCTGATTACTCATCAGTAAGGTCAGCAAAAAGTCAGCAAGTGTCTGATCAGACCTGGTCACAGGTGCCAACACCTGCAAGTGCCGACCGCCGAAGCGGCCGACCCACGTCAGGCATAACTGTGCCCCCTCGCAGTACCGGCGAGGGGGCGCAGTGAAGGCACCTGCCGGGAACTCACGGCGGGAACAACACCCCAGGTCAGCGCACCCGCCCCCGCGGCTTCAGCGCCACCGGCGGGAGCGCCGGAGCGGGCAGCGGGCCGCCGTCGTAGCCCTTCACCTCGCCGAAGCGGGAGCCGGTCGACCAGTCGTCGCGCGCCCGCGCGATCTCCTCGTGCGAACGCCCGATGAAGTTCCACCACATGACGATCTCCTCCTCGAAGGGCTCGCCGCCCAGCAGCATCAGGCCGGCGTCCGACTCTGCGCGCAGCGGGAGTTCGGTGCGGCCGCAGCCGAGGTAGAGCATCGAGCCGGGGAGCAGCGGGACGCCGTCGACGTGGGCCTCGCCGGACATCGAGAGCACGGCGTACTCGAAGTCCGGGTTCAGCGGCAGGCTCGTGTCCGCGCCGTCGGCCAGTGCCAGGTCCGCGCCGACCAGCGGGGTGTACGTCGTACCCGGCGACTCCGCCCCCGCGAACTCGCCGAGGATGACCGTCGCGCTGAGGCCGGGCGCCGTGACCGTCGGCAGGTCGGTGTGGTGCTGGAAGTGCGGCTCGACGTCGCGCTGGTCGTCGGGGAGGGCGACCCACAGCTGCGCGCCGTGCAGCAGACGCGCATGCTGCTTCGGGCTCTCCTCGGAGTGGCTGATCGCGCGGCCCGAGG
Source organism: Streptomyces sp. NPDC051907 (assembly GCF_040681075.1). Lineage (NCBI taxonomy): Bacteria > Bacillati > Actinomycetota > Actinomycetes > Kitasatosporales > Streptomycetaceae > Streptomyces > Streptomyces sp. NPDC051907. Next base: position 23,264 of record NZ_JBFAYB010000022.1, read on the forward strand.
TCATCAGGCCCAGTTCGCGGGGGCGGATCGTCGCCAGGCTGCCGGTGCTGTCGCGGTGCAGCACCTCGCCGTCGTGGAGCCAGCTGACAGTCTGCAGGCCCATGTGCGGATGGGGCGGGACCTGCATGCCGGGCTCGTCGGCGATGTCGTCGGGGCCGTAGTGGTCGACGAACGCCCACGCGCCCACCATCCGGCGGCCGAGGTTGGGCAGCAGCCGGCGGACCTCGGTGGACTCGCCGAGCTGGACCTTGCGGGGGCTGAGGAGTTCGCGGACGGGCTCGGCGACGACGAAGCCACGCCCGCCGCAGACGGAGAGGGCGGCCTGGCGATCGAGATTGCTCATGGCTCTCAACCTATTCCTGTACGGGCGCGGGAGTGAGCCCTCCACGCCTCGGACATCAGTGGAATGTTCAAGCATCGTCGCCCGTTGAGCCGATGGTACGGGCCAGTCGTACGGAGGCCGATCGTACGGAGATCGCAGGATCCAGAGCCGGGCCCCGAGGAGGAGAGCACATGCGCGACGCCTACTACGAGTTCGGCGACGCCGCCGAGCGGTGGAGCCGGGCGAAGCTGTTCTTCGACGCGAAGGAATACGTCACCGCCGCCCGCATCCTCGGCGCGCTCGTCGACGACGCGCCGAAGCAGGTCGCGCCCCGGCTGCTGCTCGCCCGCGCCTACTACCACTCCGCCCAGCTGAGCAGGGCCGAGGCCGAGCTGCGCGCCGTGCTGGAGCTCGACCCGGTCGAGCACTACGCGCGGCTGATGCTCGGCCGCACGCTGGAACGCCAGGGCAGGGCGGCGGACGCCGCGCCGCATCTGCGGCTGGCCGCGGCCATGTCCGGGTCATGAGCTGATCCTCGGCGGGAGCCGGCCCTGAGCGGGAGCCCGTCCTCAGCAGGCGGATCACTCGCTGGGGTGCTGGGGCGCTGGGGCGCTGGGGTCAGGCCAGCAGCCAGGCGATCAGCGACAGCGATGCCATGGACAGCAGCGTGGACAGCAGTACGGCGTCCCTGGCGAGGTCGGAGTTCAGGCGGTACTCGGACGCGAAGATGAACGCGTTCTGAGCCGTCGGGAGCCCCGCGCACAGCACCACGGCGAACAGCTCCCGTCCGTCGAGGCCGAACGCCCACCGTGCGAGCGCGTAGGCGACCAGCGGCTGGACGACGAGCTTCATGGCGACCAGCACCCAGCGCTCGGCGCGGCCGCTCGCCGCGGGGTCCTTCACCCGGGCGGCGGCCGTCGCAGGCTGCTTCTCGGCCTGGGCGCCGCGCGGTGCGGGGCTCTCCCCTCGCGTGGCGCCCGCGGGCCCGCCCTTCGTCCGGGCGTTGAGGGACATCCCCAGTGCGAAGAGGGCCGCGGGCACGGCTGCGCCCCCCAGCATCTGCACCGGCGCGGTCACCTCCGCGGGGAGCCGCCAGCCCAGGGCGGACACGCTCACTCCGGCCGCGGACGCCGCGATGATGGGGTTGCGGAACGGCAGCCGCAGAATCCGGCCCCACCGGTCGCGCGCCTCGCGCCGTACGTCCAGATCTATGAGGACCAGGATCAGCGGCGTGATGAACAGCGTCTGGAACAGCGCCGCCGCGATCACGAACGAGGTGTCGTGCAGAACGTGCACGGCCACGGGTATGCCCAGATTGGCGGAGTTGACGTACGCCCCGGCCATCGCGCCGATCGCCCCGTCGGACTGACGCCGCCGGAACACCCGGCGCGTCAGCAGCAGACCGAGCGCGAACACGAGCAGCAGGCTCGCCGCGAAGACGGCCACGCCTCTGGTCGCGACATCGGACAGCCGGGCGTTGGACAGCGTCAGAAACAGCAGCGCGGGCATGGCGAAGGCGAAGGCGAACCGCCCCAGAACGCTCTGCGCCTGGCTCCCGAGCACGTTGAACCTGCCGGCCGCCCAGCCGACGGCGGTGATCGCCCAGATGGGAAGGAAGCCGGAGAGCACGGTCACCGGCCCAGCATGCCCGACCGTGATCATCGCGCCTCGGCCGCCCCCGGCGCCTCGACCCACCGCGCCGCTCACCGGCCCGAACCCCGTGTCGGTCCCGCGCCCCTCGCCTCAACGGGTCACACCGCGTGCGGTCTCCGCCCGCCCGGCGGAGGCTGAGTCTGAGGCTGGGAGGCGGCGCGTCCACCAGAGGAGCCGGAATGGTCAAGTTCGAGGTCGAGATCCCCGTGTCGGGCTACCACGCCGGCAGGTACGACTTCGAGGAGCTCCTGAGCTCCCTGAGCCAGGGCGCGCAGGACATCGTGAACCGGGAGATCGCGGACCGCGCGGCCAACGCGGAGGAGTTCGCCGACCAGTTCTGCGTGGTCACCGTCGTCGGCCACTCCGACCGGGACGACACGGCGGGCCTCACCTCCGAGCAGCGGCGGGAGAGCGAGCGCCAGGCGAGCAGGAATCGGGCCGACAACGCCGTGCAGTGGCTCTTCCATCAGATCGTTCTGCGCCTCCAGGCGTCGGGGATCACCCCGCCGACGAACTTGGCCGAACTGCGCCGAACCTCGATCTTCACGGCCGTCGCCGGGGCGGCCGATCTGGAGGTCAAGACGCCTGCGAGCGAGGAGGACCGTCGCGAGAACCGGCGCGTGGTGTTCCTGGTCGCGCATTTCAAGCCGTGAGGCGTTCATGCCCCCGGCCACACCGCACCCCGGCCCGTACCTCGCCTGTACCGTCCCCCAGCCCGCACCTCGCCCGCACCTCGCCCGCGTCGCGCTACCGCTCCGCGTACCGGCGGACGACCGGCGCCAGGTAGTCCACGAGCGGTCCGTCGAGGCCCGCCAGGTCGGCCGGCGTGCGGACGAAGGCGATCCGGTCGAGTTCCGGATCGCGGCCCTGGGCCGTCTCCGAGGACACCAGGGCCGAAAATCGTTCGCGCAGCAGGGAGGCCGGCCGCGGCGGGGCGAGGAACAGGACGCCGACACTCCCGTTCCCGCCGCGGGTGACGAGCCACAGGGCGAGGTCCCCCGGCGGCGTCTCGACGCCGGTCTCCTCGACCAGCTCCCGGGCGGCATGCCGGCGGAGCGCCGCCGTATCGAGTGCCGCGTGGGCTGCCGGCGGCTCGACGGATCCGCCCGGCAGCTGCCAGCGGCCGGGGGCGGCCGTCGACGACCCCATCCGACCCGCCAGCAGCCGCCCGTCGTCCGTCGGCTGCACGACGCAGACGAACAGGGACGGCAGCCACGAGGTGGCGCCGGGGACGAGACGCAAGGCGTACAGCCGGTACGTCGTCCTCGCCCAGGCCAGTACCAGGCTGTGCGGCCCGTCCCAGTCCAGCCCCGCGCACGCCGCCGCCGGCCCGTCGAACAGGCTCGGATTGGCCCGGACCGCCTCGTCCCAGGCCCGGTTCATGGCCTGCCGGTCCGCGGGCGAGAGCGAGGGCGCGGGAGCCTCGGCCAGGCGGAGCCGGCGAACGTCCAGCAGCTCGACGCCGGAAGACCGCGGCAGCGGCCCGGTCACCGGCCCATGCCGGCAGACCGGGCCTGCCCGCTGCTCAGGCGTCTGCGACGCCCTCGTCGCTCAGGCATCTAGGGCGCCCTCGTTCGGCGGCCTGTGGTCCAGGCAGCAGCGGACGAAGTCCTGTACGACGGGGTGGGCGTCGTCGGCGGGCGTCCACGCGACGCCGACCCGGCTGGGGCTGACACCGCTCACGGGGCGGTAGGCGACGCCGGGGCGGGCGTAGAAGCGGGCGGCGGACGCGGGGGCGAGGGCGACGCCGTAGCCGTTGGCGATCGCGCTGAGCCAGTCGTCCGGGTGCTCGGTGACGGCGCCGACACGGACCGGCCGGCCGTCGCGCTCGTCGGCGGCCAGCCAGTAGTCCCGCCACTGGCCCGATGCGGCCGGCGCCGCGACGAACGGCTCCTCCCACAGGTCCCGGAAAGGGATCAGGTCGCGCGCGGCGAAGGGGTGGCCCGCGGGCAGCGCGACCCAGCGCGGCTCGGTGAACAGCACCGCGACGCGCAGGGCGGTCTGGCCGGGGAAGGGCAGCCGCAGCAGGGCGACGTCGACGTCCCCGTCGGCGAGGCCGGCGCTCGGGTTCGACCAGGCGGCCTGTCGCATGTCCGCGCGCCAGCCCGGCCGGCACCGGGCGAAGTCGGCGACGATGCCCTGGGTGGCCTCGTTGGCGGCGCTGGCCAGGAAGCCGACCCGCAGCACCTGGGCCGCCCGGTCGGCGGCGCTCCTGGTCTCCCGCAGCACCCGCTCCCAGTCGGCCAGCAGCGTGGGCGCCCGCTCCGCCAGGACGCGGCCCGGTTCGGTCAGGGCCATCCCGGCGCGGGAGCGCGTGAACAGCCTCGCCCCGAGCTGGGCCTCCAGCTGCTGGATCTGTTTGGTGAGCGCGGGCTGCGACACGAACAGCCGCTCCGCGGCGCCGGTGATCGTGCCTTCCTCCGCCACGGCGACGAAGTAGCGCAGCAGGCGGGTGTCGACGTCCATGACGCCAGGTTATGGACACAGGTATTGGACGCCCAACCCGGGCTGCGATGAGGCTTGTTGGGCGGGCGGACAGCGGCTCGCCCGCAGGCCCACACGATCCTCAGCCGAAAGGGAGGCAGATGTTCCTTGCCTACGCGACCGTCACCGTCATCGCCGTCCTGGCGAACGCGGCGAGCGCCGTCGGAGACCTCATGAGAGTCGAGTCCGTCCTCGCCAGCTCGGCGGAGGTGGGCGTCCCGCACTCCTGGCTCCCGCGGCTCGCCGCGCTGAAGGCCGCCGGAGCCGCCGGGCTCCTCCTCGGGCTTCTGGGCCTCCGGGGCGTCGGCGCCGCCGCGGCGGCAGGGCTCGTCCTGTTCTTCGTGGGCGCCGTCGGCGTGCACATCCGTGCCCGGGTGTTCCACAACATGGCTTACTCCGCAGGGTACTTGGGGCTCGCCACCGCATCTGTCGCCCTCGCCGTCGCGCTCTAGTCCTCCACTGGCCCTCGGGCAGGACGCAGGGCCGGTCGGCGACAACGCCCCCGTGTCACATATCGCGGCATAACGAGACATCTTCGCCTCGTAGCACCCCCTCCCCCACGGCACGGGAGACCGTTCAGGCGGCGCCGGTTGAATGGTCAAAATGGCGACGGGTTAGCATATGAGCGCCGCCTAGCTCGAAAGATAAACCTGTGACTGTCAATGACGACTCGTTCACCAATTGGAAGAACCGCGAGGAGATCGCGGAGTCGATGATCCCGATCATCGGGAAGCTGCACCGGGAGCGGGACGTGACCGTCCTGCTTCACAGCCGCTCCTTGGTGAACAAGTCGGTGGTCAGCATCCTCAAGACCCACCGGTTCGCCCGGCAGATCGCCGGCGGGGAGCTCTCGGTCACCGAGACGATGCCGTTCCTCCAGGCCCTCACCACGCTCGATCTCGGCCCCTCCCAGATCGACATCGGCATGCTCGCCGCGACGTACAAGAGCGACGACCGCGGTCTGTCGGTGGCGGAGTTCACCGCCGAGGCCGTCGCCGGCGCCACGGGCGACAGCAAGATCGAGCGTCGCGAGTCCCGCGACGTCGTCCTCTACGGCTTCGGCCGCATCGGCCGCCTCGTCGCCCGCCTGCTGATCGAGAAGGCCGGCTCCGGCAACGGCCTGCGACTGCGGGCCATCGTGGTCCGTGGAGGCGGCGAGCGGTCCGCCGAGGACATGGTCAAGCGCGCCTCGCTGCTGCGGCGCGACTCGATCCACGGCCAGTTCCAGGGCACGATCACCGTCGACGAGGCGAACAGCAAGATCATCGCCAACGGCAACGAGATCAAGGTGATCTACGCCAACGACCCGTCCGAGGTCGACTACACGGCGTACGGCATCAACAACGCCATCCTCATCGACAACACCGGCAAGTGGCGCGACCGCCAGGGCCTGTCGCAGCACCTGCGCCCGGGCATCGACAAGGTCGTCCTGACCGCTCCGGGCAAGGGCGACGTCCCGAACATCGTCCACGGCGTCAACCACGACACGATCAAGCCGGACGAGCAGGTCATCTCCTGCGCGTCCTGCACCACCAACGCGATCGTGCCGCCGCTGAAGGCGATGGCGGACGAGTACGGCGTGCTGCGCGGCCACGTGGAGACCGTCCACTCGTTCACCAACGACCAGAACCTGCTGGACAACTACCACAGCGCCGACCGCCGCGGCCGCTCCGCGCCGCTCAACATGGTCATCACCGAGACCGGCGCCGCCTCCGCCGTCGCCAAGGCGCTGCCCGACCTCAAGGCCCCGATCACCGGCAGCTCGATCCGGGTCCCGGTGCCGGACGTGTCGATCGCGATCCTCAGCCTGCGGCTCGGTCGCGAGACCACCCGCGAGGAGGTCCTCGACTACCTCCGCGACGTGTCGCTGACCTCGCCGCTCAAGCGCCAGATCGACTTCACCAGCGCCCCTGACGCGGTCTCGAGCGACTTCATCGGCTCGCGCCACGCCTCGATCGTCGACGCCGGCGCGACCAAGGTCGACGGCGACAACGCGATCCTCTACCTGTGGTACGACAACGAGTTCGGCTACTCCTGCCAGGTCATCCGGGTCGTCCAGCACGTCTCCGGGGTGGAGTACCCGACCTTCCCGGCCCCGGCGATCTGATCCTCGCGATCTGATCCACCGAGGTCTGATCCACCGAGGTCTGATCCACCGAGGTCTGATCCACCGAGGTCTGATGCACAGCTGATCCGCGAGGGTCAGACCCTCGCGGTCTGGCCCTCGCGGTCTGACGTCCGGGGCTGGCCTCCGCGGTCCGACCGCCGTGGTCCGGCCCTCCCGGAGCGGTCCCCGGTGGACCGTCCGATCCGGCGTCCCGGTCGGCGGGGGCCGGCGGCGGAGCGGCGATCGATGCCCTCGGGCATCCGACGCCCTCCCCCGTCGGCCCCGGCCGGCCGCCACCGGGAAGCAGAGCGAACCGGCTAGCCGGCCGGCAGCGTGATCACCGCTATCGAGTCCGGCTGCGCGACCGCCAGCCTGCCTCCGTCGGGATGCAGCGCGGCCGTCGTCGACGGTATGTGCGTGACCCCGTAGCTGCCCTCCCTGCGCGCCGCGTTCACCTGCGGCCATTCGGCGACCAGCGCGCCGGTCGCGACGTCGACCAGCCGGGGATGTCCGTACAGCGAGACGACCGTCCCACAGGCGGCGGGCCCGCGCGCCAGCATCATGCCGAGCTGTTCGGCGACCGGGCTGCGGTGCAGGAACCGCCGCTGCGAGAGCGACCAGACGCCCAGCTCCCCCGGTCCGAGATGGGGAGGCTCCTCGTCGTCGATGTTGATGTACTCCCCCGTCATGATCGCCACGCGGTCGGCGTCGAGCCAGCACGCGGAGACGACCTCGGCGTCCTCGCCCGCCGCCCACGGCAGCACCCCCGGGCCGTCCAGCACGGCGGGGTCGGCCAGGGCGCGTTGCAGGTCGAAGACCTCGACGACTCCGTAGGGCTGCCAGACCCAGCCCGCCACCAGCAGATGCCTCCCGTCGGGACTGATCTGCGGCCGGGAGTGGAACACGTCCTTGGGGGCGCGCTCCCCCGCCGTGAGCCGCCGCCCCGTCTCCAGCTCCTCGATCTGGAGGACGTTGTACTCCTCGGGGCAGTGCACCATGATCTCGCGGCCGTCCGGCAGCGCGCCGAGCGCGATCGGATGGTCGTAGTCCTCCGCGTGGTAGGAGGCTCGGGCGACTTTCCGTACGAGCCGCGTGCCGTCGAGCACCCGGGCCTTGGCGCCGCGTTCGCCGTGGACGACCGTGAAGCGCCCGGACGGCGACACCAGCACCCGGTCGTAGTGGTCGCCCAGCGGCCAGGCCCCGGCGTGCTCGCGGCCGTCGGCGCTCCACCGGCGCCGGCCGCCGACGACGTCGACGAGATCGTCGCCGTCCCACACCAGCGACCGGGCGGGCTTCTTCACCGGCAGGAACGCGACGGACGTCATGAGCGGCGGCTGACGGCGTCGACCGCCGTGCGTCGGAAGTCCGCACTGAGTCGAAAGCCCGCCGTGCGTCGGGAGTCCGTCTCGCGTCGGGGATCGTGCGCGGAGGAGGGGAGCAGGCCCTCCTCCCGGCCTATGAGGCCGAAGCGGCCCCCGCCCCCGCCCTCCTTCGTCTCCTCGGCTCGGATGTCGGGCACGACGCGACGCAGGGTCATGAACGCTCTCTCCTCATCGACTTCCGTGGCTGTCCTCGTACGGGTGGGGTCTGACGGTCGGTTGGTCTGGCGGTCGGTGGGGTCTGACGGTCACCAGTAAACGGCCGGATCCCCGGATTCAGGACTGTCGGCCGTGTGCAGGAAGTGGAAGCTGGGCTTCGGGTGCATCAGGAACTCGTGGTGGGAGATATTCCATCCGTATGCCCCCGCCAGCGCGAAGACCACGCGGTCGCCGGCTCGCAGCCCGGGCGCGGGGACCCGGCGGGCCAGCACGTCCTTCGGGGTGCAGAGCTGGCCCGCGAGGGTGACCTTCTCCGCGCGGGCCTCGGGGCGCGGCCAGGGGTGGGGCCAGGCGGGCACGGGGAGCACGGCGCAGGGCTGGTCGTGGCCCTTGGTCGCGGGGGTGCGCAGATGGTGGGTGCCGCCGCGGACGACCGCGAACTCCTCGCCGTGGCTGTGCTTCACGTCCAGGACGTCGGTGGCGTACCAGCCGCAGTACGCGGTGAGCGCGCGGCCCGGCTCGATGCGGATGCGCAGGGCGGGGTGGGCGGCGGCGAGGCGGGCGAGGCCCGCGCCGTAGGCGGGCCAGTCGAAGCGGGCGGCCGGGTCGGCGTAGTCGACCGTCATGCCGCCGCCGACGTTCACCTCGTGCAGGGGCACGCGGTGGCGCTCGGCGAGAGACACGGCCCAGGTCACCACGGACTCGGCGACGGCGAGCTGGGCGGGCGCGTCGAGGCCGCTGGCCAGGTGGGCGTGGACGCCGCGCAGCTCGAGGTGCGGGACGTCGCCGTCCGCGAAGCGGCGGACCACGTCGTCCGCCTCGGCCGGATCGAGGCCGAAGGGGGTCGGCCGGCCGCCCATGGAGAGCGCGCTTGACTCCAAGGAGCCTTCCGCGAGGGGGAGGTTGAAGCGGAGCAGGACCGCGACGGGCGCGCGGGGCGCCAGCCGGGCGGCGAGGTCCTCCAGCATGCGGAGCTCGTACGCGCTCTCCACATGGAAGCGCTCCACCCCCGCCTCCAGGGCCGCGGCGATCTCGGCCGGGGTCTTGCCGGGGCCGCCGAAGGCGAGCGGGCGGCGCGGCAGGGCGCTTCTGAGGTGGGCGAGCTCGCCGCCGGAGGAGACCTCGAAGCCGTCGACGTACGGGGAGAGGGCGTGCAGGATCTCCGTCTCCGCGTTGGCCTTCGCGGCGTAGTAGAGCTCGACTCGCTCGGGCAGCGCGGAGCGGACGGCGGCGGCGTGCGCGCGCAGGGCCGCGAGGTCGTAGAAGTAGGCGGGCAGCCGGCCGGCGTCCAGGGAGAGGACGCTGTCGCGGACGGACGCCGTGAGCAGGGGTGCGGTCATCGGGCGCTCCAGACGTCGTCGGCGGCCTTCGCCCCGGACAGCACGTCCTCGGCGAGGGGCGAGGGCAGGCGGACGTAGCCCGCCTCCCGGTCGGCCGAGCGCGCCCAGCGGGTGAGCAGGTTGGCCTTGGCGGGCAGGGGCGCCCCCGCGAGGAGGGCGTTCAGTCGGGGCGGGCGGCCGTGTGCGTCGGCGCGGTCCTGGAGCGTGCGGCGCACCTGGGACCAGAGCGCGGTCTCGCTCCCGGGGTGCAGATCGGCGAGGGCGGCGAGCATCTCGGCGACGTGGTTGACGAGCAGGCAGTACACGACCCGGTCCCAGCCGCGCCGGGCGTCGTAGGTCAGCGGGCCCGCGACGTCGGCGGGCAGTGCGGCCAGGGCGGCCGCGTGGTGCTCGGGCAGGAGCTTTGTGCCCTCCAGGTCGCGGAAGAGGACCTGGGCGGGCCTGCCGTCGGCGTCGACGCAGACGAGGACGTTCTGCAGGTGGGGCTCGAGGACGATCCCGTGGTCGAAGTAGGCGGCGAGGACGGGCGGGACGAGCAGCTCGACGTACGCGCGCCACCACTCGAGCGCGGTCTTCGGGTCCGAGTCGGCCAGGAGCCGGGAGACATGGCCGGGGCCCGTGGGGTACTCGTCGGCGACGGCCGCGGCGAGCAGGGGGGTGAGCCCGGGGTCCAGGCGACGGTCCAACCCTTCGCGCACGATCACGCCGAAGCCCTCGAGGAGGGCCAGCTCGGGTCTGCCGTCCGGGCCGGGGAGCGCGAGGCTGCGGTAGGCGGGCTCGCGGAGCATGCCGCTGCCGGGGAACCGGGCGGTCAGGTCGGCGAAGGCGCCGTGGAGCAGCCGGGTGAGGGCGACGGCGCCGGAGAGCTCGTAGCTGGCGTTCTTGCGCAGGCAGTTGGTGATGCGGACGTTGAGGCTGAACTTCAGGAAGTCGTCGCCGTCGTAGAGGGTGCGCACGGAGGCGGTGGCGGCGAACGGCGTCCGGCTCGGGCCGAGGTCGAGGACGTCGCCCCGGCCGAGGGCGGCCCGCAGTGCGGGGTGGTCGTGCAGCAGTGCGTACTGCCAGGGGTGGGCGGGCAGCAGCCGGTACCCCTCGGGCGCCGTGCCCAGTCGGTCCAGCGGGTCGGCGGCGCCCGGCTCGGCGCACTCCTGGACGATCAGGCGGTCGCGTACGGCGAGCAGCCGCAGCGGGAAGGAGGCCGCGGCCTCGGGGGCGTACGCGGACCAGGCGGCGTGGTCGCCGCCGCGGGCCTTGGGGGCGGGGTGGAAGCGGTGGCCGAGGATGAGGGACTGCTCGGAGGCGAGGTAGGCGTCGAGCGCGGCGGGGGGCGCGTCCTGGCCGGCGGCGCCCGCGGCCGGCCGGGGCTGGGCGAGTGCCGCGGAGACCGCCTGGTGGCTGGAGGCGATCTGGGCGAGGAACTCGTCGTTGCGCGCGCCGGTGCGGAGCGAGAGCTCCCTGTGCGTGTACTGCGCGAGGCGCTGCCAGCTCACCTCGGACCAGCGGTCGCCGCGCCGCTCGGCGACCGGTCCGGCGAAGCGGTGCGCGCCGAGCAGGGAGGTGCGGCGCAGGTCGATGCGGAGCAGCGTCTCCTGGCGTGGCAGGCGCAGCAGCAGCCGGCCGTCGTCGACGGCGGTCTGGTGCTCGGGGCCCGACACCTCGCGGAGCAGGCAGTTGAGCAGGGTGTGGGCCACGGCCTCGTCGGCGGTGGGCAGCCCGGTCAGGGCGGAGGAGTGGGTGGGCGCCATGGCCGTCACGCTTCCCGCAGCAGGTAGTTGGGGCCGGTGGTGTAGTGCTTGTTGATGTCGGACGCTCCCGAGCGGTTCTTGGCGAGGAGGGTGCCCGCGGTCACCATGGCCTTGACGGGCAGCCGCGCCGCGTCGAGGACGTGTTCGCGCAGGACGGCGCCGGGGGCTCCCGGCTGGGTGCCGAGCCGTTCCACGGCGTCGGCGAGCCGGTCGCGCACGAGGCGGAGCAGCCGCTCCAGCGGGGCGCGGCCGCGCCGGGCGAGCCCGAAGGCGTAGGCGCCGGCGCACAGATGGACGGTGACGGCGGTGAAGAGGTCGACGACGGGCTGGTCGTGGTCGCCGAGTATCCGGGCGTCGTCGAAGGCGGCCAGGTCCGGGGCGTCCGCGCCGAGGGCCTCGCGCAGACGGGCGGTGTTGACGCGCGGGCCGTCGTTGTCCTTGAGCAGCAGGCGCAGCCGCGGCCGCCCGACTTCTTCGTCCAGCACGAGCGACACGTTCTGCTGGTGGGACTCCAGGGCGACGCCGTACCGGAAGAGCGTGGTCTGCCAGTCGAAGAGCAGGGTGAGCACGGCGTCGAGGAGGGCGAGCGGGTCGCCGCCGTAGAAGCGGTCGGCGAGGCGGTCGACGACCATCCGCCCGTCCGGGGACCGGCTGAGCAGGGCGGCCATCGGCACGACGACGGCGCCGTCGAGCCCGGCCGGGTAGCGGCGCTGCAGTACGGCGAGGAGCTCGTGCCCGGCGTGGGCGAAGCGGGTCTCGTCGGCGTGCAGGACGCGGCCCTGGAAGCGGGGCTCGCGGGCGATCACCGTCTCCAGCAGGCGCTGGCCTGCGGCGCCGTCGACGAGCGTGCCGGGCTTGATGGTGCGGCGGTTGAGCCGGCCCAGGGTGGCGGTGGCCAGGGGGAGTTTGAGGTGGACGCCGGGGCGTTCGGCGAGGGCCACGGTGCGCATGGACAGGGTGGGCACGACGTCCAGGCAGGGCCGGTCGGCGAGGATCGCCCGGCCGTCGAGGCCGGTGGCGCGCAGGGCGTCGTGCAGCGCGGCGCCGACGGACAGCGGGTGGACGGGGAGGGCGACATGGCTGTCGTCGACTCCCGGCACGCCGACCTGCGAGGGCTGGGCGAGGCGCAGGCTGCCGTGGACGGCGACGGCCTCCTTGGGGAGGGCGAGCCAGCGCAGGGCGAAGCGGGGGTGGAACTCGGGTGCGTACCGGCGCAGTTGGTCGGCGGCGAGCCCCTGCCGGCCGCGTGCGGTCGGGTAGACGGGGTGGTCGTGGCGGGCGGCGAGGGCGTCGTGGGCGAGCCCGCCGGCCAGTCCGGTCCAGTACGCGGGATCGGCGCCGTGGCCTGTGACGAGGGCCTCGACGACCTCGGCCTCGGTCGCGTCGTGCAGGCGCAGGGTGGCGAGCGTCTGGCGGCACTCGTCGGCGAAGGCGTCGAAGCCGCCGCGGTCGGCCGGTTCGGCGAGCGGGCGCAGCGCGGCCAGTATGTCGTCGGCCGTGGTCAGCTCCCGGCCGTCGGACTCCTGGCGCAGCAGCGGCAGCCGGGCCGCCCGCTCGCACTGGAATCCGTCCTCGGCGACCGGCAGCAGCAGGGCGTCCTCGTCGCCGGCGGCCAGCCGCAGCCACGCTCCGTCAGGCCGTTCGACGGGGACGGCGCGGGTGCGCAGGCCCACCACGTCCTCGCGCAGCAGCGCGCTCAGCACCCGCAGCACCAGGTCGCTCTCGGGGTCCGCGTCCGACGGTGGGTCGGCCTGGCTCGTCACGCTCGCGGTCGTCGTCGCGGTCGTCGTCGCGGTCGTCGTCGTGGTCACGGGGTGATCTCCCAGCGGTGCGCTGCGAGGAAGTCGGTCACTCCCCGGTCCACGCTCTCCTCGTCGGGGCCGATGGCCCGGACGACGCCGAGGAGGTCGCGGTTGGTGCCGTAGACCTCGTGCCGTTCGCCGATCGGGCGCAACGGCCGGTATGTCAGCTGGACCTCACCGTACTCCAGTTCGGTAGCCGACGGAGCGGCGGTCAAGGTTCCGGACTGCTGTGCGTACGGGTACTCGAGCCGGGCCACGACGTCGGTCCGCGCGCCCAGGTCCGCGGGGAGCGGCCGGCCCAGGTGCGTCTGGAGGATGTGCTCGAAGAGCGGGATGCCCAGCAGCTCGGCCAGGAGGAGATCCGCCCGGTCGCCGATGGCGCGGTAGTTGACCTCGATGATGCGGGCGCGCCCCTCGTGCACCACGAACTCGGTGTGACACGCGCCGAATCCGACGCCGAGCGCGTCGAGCTGGGCCAGGATCTGGGCGGCCACAGGCTCGGGGTGGGCGGGGAGGTAGCTGAGCCGCCGCTCGATGAAGTACGGGGGCGGGGACAGCTCGGTGTGGAATCCGCCCAGCACATGGCGGATCCGGCCGTCGCCGAGGGTCTCCAGGGTGTACAGCTCACCGGGCAGGTACTCCTCGACGACCAGCGCCGCCTGGGGCCGTCGCGCCTGGATCTCCTCGCAGCGCAGCGCGAGCTCGGCGGGTCCCTCTATCAGGACGACGTCCTCGCTGGCCACGCCCTCGCGGGGCTTGAGCACGCAGGGGTACGGCACGTCGAGGCCGGCCGGGTCGCCTGCTGGGGCGATCTCCGCCGAGCGGACGACGTCGACGCCCTGGGCCGCGAGCCGGCGGCGCATCTCGGCCTTGTCCTTGGTGCGCAGCGTCGCCCGCCAGTCCTTGGCGGGCAGGCCGAAGTACTCGGCGGCCAGGGCGGTCTGAGTCTGCAGATGGTCGCTGTTGGTGAAGACCGCGTCCGGCGTCCGGTGGGCGGAGATCCGGGCGACGACCGCGCGGAAGTCGCGTACGTCGCATTCGAGGATCTCGACGTCGGGGTAACGGGCGCGGTGCGGTGCGGGCTGGTCGGCGAGGAGGGTGACGTCGAGGCCGAGCCGGCGGGCGGCGGGGAGGAATCCCTCGGTGACCGAGTCGGTCGGGTTGAGGGCAAGCAGGTACATCTGCATGTGGGTTCACTTCCGCGCACTGGGCCGCGCGGGGGCGGCGCCGGGTCGTACAGAGACATGGCCATGACGTCGTACGGAGACACGACGGAGACAGGGGGCGCTGCGGACGGGGCGGCGCCGAGCGCCGACGCGAGGGCGGCGGGGAGGGCGGGCGGCGTCCGCCGCGCGGACGGACCGCCCTGGAGGGCGGCCCGCGATCTTCTGGGGCACGGAGCGAGAGCCTAAGTTAGGCATACCTAAGTCTGTCAATTCGCGTCGGCCCGGCCCCGGTTCGCGTTCGAGGGCTGCTATGTGGTTAAGGTGAGCCTTGCCTTACCTACCTCCGAGTCACTTTCGTTGAGGAGCCCCCCTTGTCCCTGGCCCCGGCATGTTCACTGGCCGGACCCGCCGTGAGCTGCTCCACCCTGCTGACCGCGACCTACCGGCGCCTCGCCGCGCTCTGCCCGTCGTTGCACGTGGACATCGCGACCCCCGGCTCGCCGACCAGTCAAGGCTGGGTCGACGGCGCCGAGCTGACGGTCCGTCCAGAACTCCTCGACGCCTTCCTCGACGCCGAGGCCCTGCGCATCCAGAACCGTCACGCGCACACCGCCCGGCCCGACGTGGTGGCCTCGCGCGCGCTGCACGACTACCTCTGGTCCGTCTGCCTGCTGCTGAGCGGCCCCTGGCAGCTCGAGCGCCGCGTGCCTCGGATCCGCCCGGACGAGGTACGCGTCAACCTGTCGACCGGAGCGTTCGCCGTCGTCCCCGGCGGCTTCGCGTGCCTGCCCGACGATCCGGCCGCCGAGCTGCCGGGCGCAGGCGTGCTGCCGCACGAGGAGGCGCTGCGGGCCGAGCTGCGCACGGCGGTCGCCGATCTCGTACGACCGCTGCTGGCCGCGATCGGGCCACGGCTGCGGCGGGGGCCGCGGGCGCTGTGGGGCATGGTCGGCGACGACCTGGTCTCCGGCGTCTGGTACCTCGGCCGGATGCTGGGACAGGAGGAGCACGGCGTGCGGGCGGCGAGCGAGCTGCTGCCCGGGCCGGTGTCGCCGTTCCCCGGGGGCGCGGACTTCCGACGGCTGACGGGCCGCGAGGGGCAGTCGTACCCGACGCGCACGCGCATCGGATGCTGCCTCTACTACACGATCCGACCGGCCGAGGCGTGCGGCACCTGCCCGCGGACCTGCGACGCGGAGCGCCTGCGCCGCCTCGAGGGCGACGGGCAGGCCTGAGCGCGGTACTGCGGTGCGGGGGCCGTGCTCAAGGGATACCGGTCCACCGGTGCTGAGTGTCCACCTGGGGGAGCCGCCTGGTCCCGGTCAGCCCCGGTACGCCTCCAGCAGCCGCAGCCACACCTCGCTGATCGTCGGGTACGCCGGAACCGCGTGCCACAGGCGGTCGATCGGGACCTCTCCGGCGACCGCCACCGTGCCCGAGTACAGCAGCTCGCCGACGCCCGGCCCCACGAAGGTGACGCCGAGCACGATCTCGCGGTCCAGGTCGACGACCATGCGGGCGTGGCCGCGGTAGCCGTCCGCGTACAGGCTCGCGCCCGAGACCGACGCCAGGTCGACGTCGACGGCGCGGACCCGCAGGCCCGCGTCCTCCGCCTCGGCCAGGGACAGGCCGACGGCCGCGACCTCGGGGTCGGTGAAGACCACCTGCGGGACGGCGGCGTGGTCGGCGGTCGCGGCGTGCGCGCCCCAGCGGTCGCTCTCCAGCAGGGGGACGCCCTGCGCCCGGGCCACGATCGCCGCGCCCGCGATCCGGGCCTGGTACTTGCCCTGGTGGGTCAGCAGCGCACGGTGGTTGACGTCGCCGACGGCGTACAGCCAGCTGCTCCCCTCGACCCGGCAGCTGTCGTCGACCGACAGCCAGCCGCCCGGCTGCAGGCCCACCGACTCCAGGCCGATCGCGTCGGTACGGGGGGCGCGGCCGGTGGCGAAGAGGACCTCGTCGGCCTCGATCCGCTCGCCGCCCTCCAGCACGAGGGTGACGGGGCCCGCGCCGTCGGCGCGCTCCACCGAGGCGACGGACGTGTGCAGACGGACCTTGGCGCCGGCCTCGGTCAGGGCGTCGACCACGTGCTCGCCGACGAAGGACTCCATCCTCGGCAGGACTCCCCCGCCGCGTACGAGCAGGGTGGTCTGCGAGCCGAGCGCCTGCCAGGCGGTGGCCATCTCGACGCCGACCACTCCCCCGCCGACGATCGCGAGCCGGTCGGGCGCCCGCTGGGAGCTGGTGGCCTCGCGGCTCGTCCACGCCTTGGCCCCCACCAGTCCCGGGATGTCGGGCAGAACGGCGCGGCTGCCGGTGCACACGGCGACGGCGTGCCGGGCGGTCAGCACATGGTGCTCGCTCTCGGGGCCGTCCACGACGACCTTCCTCGGGCCGTGCAGCCGGCCGTGACCGCGGTAGAACCGGGCCCCGATCGAGTCCAGCCAGGCGACCTGGCCGTCGTCCTTCCAGTGGGAGGCGTACTCGTCGCGATGCGCCAGCACCGCCGCGGCGTCGAGCGGTCCCTGCACGGCCTCGCGCAGTCCGGGGACGCGGAGGGCGTCGGCGCGGGCGATCGCCGGGCGCAGCAGGGCCTTGCTGGGCATGCACGCCCAATAGGAGCACTCGCCGCCCGCCAGTTCGCTCTCCACCACCGCTGTGCTCAGGCCCGCCGCCCTCGCACGATCCGCCAGATTCTCCCCGACCGGGCCGGCGCCCAGCACTACGACGTCGTACTCCACGGCTTCCGTCATAGAGCCAGTCTGGTGCCGGGTGTGCGTCCTGGCCACATGGGCAGGGGGAGGAATAGCACGGCCCCGGGCGCAGTTGTCGGGGGCGAGTCCTCCGGACGCAGGAAGAGGTAGCACGTCATGAGCACTGTTGAGCTCACCAAGGAAAACTTCGATCAGGTCGTGTCGGAGAACGACTTTGTCCTGATTGATTTCTGGGCTTCCTGGTGCGGCCCTTGCCGGCAGTTCGCTCCCGTCTACGAGGGCGCGTCCGAGCGCCACCCGGATCTGGTCTTCGCGAAGGTCGACACAGAGGCGGAGCAGGAACTGGCGGAGGCCTTCGAGATCCGCTCCATCCCCACGCTGATGATCGTCCGCGACAACATCGCGGTCTTCGCTCAGCCGGGGGCGCTGCCGGAGACGGCGCTGGAGGGCGTGATCGGGCAGGCGCGGGGGCTGGACATGAACGAGGTACGGAAGTCGATAGAGGAGGCGAAGGAAGCGGCGCCGGAGGGTGGGGCGGCGGCTTCCTGAGGCGGTTTCTCTCTCCCCAGCCCCGCCCCTCCCCGAAACCGGGGGGCGGGGCCCCCGGGCCCCCGAGGCGGGCGATTCCAGCCCGCGGCGATTGAGGACGAGCCCTCAGCCAAGGTCCCCGAGGCGGGCGAATCCAGCCCGTCCGGCGATTGAGGACGAACCCTCAGCCAGGGTCCCCGAAGCAGACGATTCCAGCCCGTCCGGCGATTGAGGACGGACCCCCGACCGCATGTGCAGCCCGCGCCCCGACCCTCCCCCCTTACCGCTCCAGGACCAGCGCGATGCCCTGACCCACGCCGATGCACAGGGCCGCCAGGGCCGTGCCGGAGCCGGTTGAGGCCAGTTGGTGGGCCGCCGAGCCCGCCAGGCGGGCGCCCGAGGCGCCCAGGGGGTGGCCGATCGCGATGGCGCCGCCTCGGGGGTTGACCAGGGTCGGGTCCAGGTCGGGCCATTCGGCGAGGCAGCCGAGCGACTGCGCGGCGAAGGCCTCGTTCAGTTCGAACGTCGTCAGGTCCGCCATCGTCCTGCCCGCCTTGGCCAGCGCACGGCCGACCGCCTCGACCGGGCCGAGGCCGAAGAGCTGGGGCTCGATGCCCGTGACGGCCGAGGCGCGGATGCGGGCGAGCGGCTCGCGGCCGGTGGCCTTCAGGCCCTCCTCGTCCACGAGGAGCAGCGCGGCCGCCCCGTCGTTGAGCGGCGACGCGTTGCCCGCGGTGACCGTGCCGGTCTTGCGGAAGGCGGGCTTCAGCTTGGCGAGGGCCTCCATGGACGTCGAGTCCCGGATGCACTCGTCGCGGACCAGGTCGGTGCCCTCGTACGGCACGACCTCCCCGTCGTACAGCCCCTTCGCCCACGCCTCGGCCGCCTTCTGGTGGCTCGCGAGCGCGAAGGCGTCCTGCTGCTCGCGGGTGAGGGAGTGCTTGTCGGCGATCAGCTCCGCGCCCTCGCCGAGGGAGACCGTCCACTCGGCGGGCATCAGCGGGTTGGTCATCCGCCAGCCCAGCGTTGTCGAGTAGAGCTCCTGGTGGCCCGCGGGGAAGGCCCGCTCGGGCTTCTGGAGCACCCACGGCGCGCGGGACATCGACTCGACTCCGCCCGCTATGGCGATCGACGCGTCGCCGACCGCTATGGCGCGCGCCGCCTGGATGACCGCCTCCATGCCCGATCCGCACAGCCGGTTGACGGTGACGCCGGGCACGGAGACCGGCAGTCCGGCGAGGAGGACGGCCATGCGGGCGACGTCGCGGTTGTCCTCGCCCGCGCCGTTCGCGTCGCCGAAGAAGACGTCGTCGATACGGGCCGGGTCGAGGTCCGGCGTACGGTCCACGAGGCCCTTGAGGACGTGCGCGGCGAGGTCGTCGGGGCGTACGGAGGAGAGCGCGCCCCCGAACTTGCCGATCGGGGTGCGGACGGCGTCGACAATGTAGACGTCGCGGATGCTCATCGGATCTCTCCCAAGCGTGGACGAGCGGCGGTTCGGCCCGGCGGCACATCCGTGAACGATGGTTCACATCCGGCCCCGCCGAGTCTCTGCCGGGATGCGGCCCCTGTCAACGGCCCTCGGACGACCGTGCCCGTGGAGCCCGTCGACGGCGTCGGGCCGCGCTCGCGCGCTCAGCCGTCCGACGCCTCCAGCACCCTCGCCGACAGCCCGTAGTCCAGCTCGTTGCCGTCCACCAGCAGCGCCTCGACCGTGCGGGTCGCCGGATCGATGTCGGCCTCCATGCCCTCGCCGACATAGCGCGGATAGCCGGAGGAGCCCCGCTTGCCCGTGTCCACCACGACGGCGGAGCGGATCGCGCTGTCGGCCAGCTCGGCGGCGTCGTCGCCCTCGACGTGCTCGGGGACGACCAGGATCTCGAACCGCTGCGGATGAGTGCTCATGCAAGCGACGCTAGACACGCGCCGCCCGGCGCGCACGTCGTCGTCGCGCCGCACTCGGCGGGGCGGGCGGGGCAGGCGGCGCGGGGCTCAGCTGGACTCGCGGTGGACGACTCGCGCCCGCATGAGGTCGTGCCGCTCGGGCTCGCCGCCGGGGTCGCGCACCACCCGGTCGACGAGCTCGGCCAGGCTCCGACCGGCGACCAGGTCGATCTGGACGGTGCTCAGCCTCGGCCGCAGCAGCTTTCCGAGCAGCAGATTGTCCGCGCCGATCACCGCGGTCTCGCGCGGGACCTCCACGCCCTCGTCCTGGAGGGCGCGCATCAGGAGCATGGCGTGCTCGTCGTTGTACGCGTAGACGGCGTCGAGCCCGAGGCCGCGCCAGCGGGCCGCGAGGGCGGCCGCGGACTCCTCGTCGTACGCCATGGGCAGCGGCTCGATGCGCGCGCCGGCCCGCAGCGCGGCCTCCGTGGCGCCTTCGAGGCGGGGGCGCGAGAACAGCCCCAGGCCGGGCTCCTCGGGCAGCAGGAAGCCGATGTCCCTATAGCCGCGGCCGATCAGATGCGCGATCGCGCGGCCGCCGATCTCCCGCTGGTCCATGACGAGGGAGTGCGCGCCCTCGACGCGTTCGGGGCCGAGCGTGATGACGGCCTTGGCGCCGGACCGCTTGAGGACGTCGACGCCGTGCGCGGTGAGGGCCACCTCGCCGAGGGAGACGACCGCGACGGGCCGCAGCTCCGCCCAGGCGCGGGCGGCCTCGTCGCCGTCGAGGCCGAGGCTGCCGTACTGCACGACGGTGTAGTCGAGGCGGCGCAGCGCCCACTGGAGTTCGCGGAGGAAGCGGTGGTAGAGCGGTCCGACGGGCGCGTGGGCGGTGGGCAGCAGCACCATCCGGGTGTGGCCGGCGCGCAGGCTGCGGGCGGCGGCGTGGGGCACGTAGCCCAGTTCCTCGGCGGCCTGGCGGACGCGGCGGCGCGTGGGCTCGCTGATGCGGACGGCCGCGGTGTTGTTGAGGACGTACGACACGGTGGCCCGGGAGACTCCGGCCAGCCGGGCGACGTCTGCGCTGGTCGGAACGGAGCGTTCGGCGGACTGCTTGGGTAACTGGCTCATCGCGCACCGCATCCTTCCAGAACGCCCCTGCGCCGAGTTCGACGGTTGGCTGGAATCGAGCGCCGGCCAGGACTGACACGCGTCACTGGCACGTGTCACCCTCGTCGCCTCAGGCCCCCGAAGCGGCCTCGTACGGCGCCGTCCTCCGCCCTTCCCGCACGGCCCCGGGCCGATCCGGCCCGCCCTCTCCGCCGCCCGCCGGGGTGCCGCGCGGGACGGCCCGGGCGTCGGGACTCGGCGGCCACAAAGATCACGCAGGCCACACCGGTCGCGCAGGCCGCACGGACCGGCCCCGGGCGCGGTCCGCTCTGGTCGCCGCCGGTGGGCAGCCCCGCCCTGTACACGCCGTACGTCGGCGTCCAGGGCGCCCGGCCGGCGCTCTGCCGCGCGGAAGATCGCTCCGGGCCGCGCCGGCGGCGACTTCGGCCTGATATCCGGTGTCACCGTGCTCCGCGCCCGGTCGGGCGAACCGCCGACCCCCGGCGCCCGACCCCGGCGCCGAACCACGCCGCGAACCACGGCTGCGCGCCCGTCGCCGTCGCCCGTCGGCTGGGTCGGACGAGCGGATCGAAGGGTCCGGCCGCTGCGCAGGGACCGGTCCGGCCTACCGTATGGCGGGTGACGATCTCCCCCGGCGCGTCCGGCGCCCCCTCCGAGCTCCCCGGCAGCAGCGGCCCGGCCGCCACCGTCGAGGCCCATCCCGACGAGGTCGGCCCGGTCCGCACCTCGTACGCCCCCGACCGCGACGGCGATCCCGACCCCGGCGAGATCGTCTGGACCTGGGTGCCGTTCGAGGAGAACGACGGCCGGGGCAAGGACCGCCCGGTGCTGGTGGTGGCCCACGAGGAGGCGGGCACGCTGCTGGCCGTGCAGCTGTCCAGCAAGCGGCACGACCAGGACCGGGAGTGGGCGCCGATCGGCGCCGGCGACTGGGACCGCGCGGGGCGCGAGTCCTGGGTGGACCTCGACCGGGTGCTGCGGGTCCACGAGGAGGGCATGCGCCGTGAGGCGTGCGCGCTGGACCGGCCGCGTTTCGACGCGGTCGTGCGGCGTCTGAAGGAGCGCTACGGCTGGAGCTGACCCGCGAAGGCCGCCTGGAACGCCCCGAGCGTGGCGGACTCCCTCGTTCGGTCCAGCACGGCGAAGACGACCTCGTCGAAATGGCCGGCGAACCGGCCCGACCCGGTGAGCAGGCCGTGGAACGCGCCCGCGACCTGCGCCGGGTCGTTGCGGAAGACGCCGCAGCCCCAGGCCCCCAGGACCAGGCGGCGGTAGCCGTGCTCGGCCGCCGTCTCCAGGACCCGCTCGGCCCGGGAGGCGAGGGCCGCCGGGATGCGGGGGACCTCGTCGGGGGCGCGGCCGGCGATCACACCGGCGTTCGGCGCGGGCGAGGTGAGGAAGCCGACGGTGTACGGCGTGCTCAGCAGCCGCCCGCGGTCGTCGCGGAAGACCGGGACGCCCGGCGAGTGAATCACCCGATCGGTGTAGAAGGGGCTGCGCTCCGCCCGGTGGTGCGCGTAGAACTCCGGGGCGCGCAGCAGCGTGGCGTACAGCGCGGAGGCCCGGCACAGGGCCTCTTCCTGGGCCTGGGCGCCGTTGAGGTAGCCGCCTCCGGGGTTGCGGGCGGAGGAGAAGTTCAAGACGGCGACCGGCGCCGCGTCCGCGGAGGTCATCCGGCAGGCCGCCTCCATGCTGGACTCGCCCGTGACCGCGAAGGCGGTCTCCCGGTCGGTGTCCGGGGCGACCGGCACGGGGGCCGGCCCGTACATCCTGGTTCCGTCCAGCGCGGCGGCCACCTGAGGACCTATGAGCACCTCGGCTCCGCCGGGCAGGAAGTACCGGCCCCGTTCGACGATCTCCTCGGTTTCCTTTGCGATCCCCCGCAGTCGTGCACTCATGGCGCACATCCTGGGCGACGGGCGTCAGGCACGGCAACGGGATTTCCGCCCGTCAGGGGCACTCTTGTGCGAACCGTCGGCCGTGGCCTTAGGTTGGCAGAGAGCCTTCGACAGGAGGAGCCGACATGCACCCACCCGATCCGGGCGACTACGGCCGGCCGATCGCCGAGGACGAAGCGGAGGATCTGCTTCGATGTATCTGCTTCAAGACCGGCCCGCCCCGCACCGTGGGCGTCGAGGTCGAGTGGCTCGTCCACGAGCCGCAGCGGCCCCAGCGGCCCGTTGAGGACGATCGCCTCACGGCCGCGTTCGACCAGGTACGTTCCCTTCAACTGAATTCGGCCCTCACCTTCGAACCAGGCGGCCAGCTGGAGCTCAGCTCGGCTCCCGCCGCCTCGCTGACGGAGTGCATCGACTCCGTCGCCGCCGATCTGGACGCCGTACGCGCCGCGCTCCGCCCGGCCGGACTCGCTCTCACCGGACTCGGCCTCGACCCCCTCCGACCGCCCCGACGGCTGCTGCACGCCCCGCGCTACGACGCGATGGAGGCGTACTTCGACCGGACGGGCCCCTGCGGCCGCGCCATGATGTGCGGATCGGCCTCCATACAGGTCTGCCTGGACTCGGGCGAGGCGGAGCCCGGTCCGCTCGGGCACGGCAGACGCTGGCAGCTCGGGCATCTGCTGGGCGCCGTGCTGCTGGCGGCGTTCGCCAACTCCCCCTTCCAGGAGGGCCGTCGCACCGGCTGGCGCTCCACCCGGCAGGCGGTGTGGAACGCCCTCGATCCCGTCCGGCCCATCGCCCCGCCGCTGTACGCGGAGCCGCGGGCCGCGTGGGCGAGTCATGTGCTGGACGCGCCGGTGATGTTCGTACGGACTCCTGACGGGCCCTTCACGCTGCTGCCGGACCGGATGTCCTTCCGCCAGTGGATCCGCTCGGGCGCGCTGAGACCGCCGACCAGGGAGGACCTCGAGTACCACATGACCACGCTCTTTCCGCCCGTGCGGCCGCGCGGGCACCTCGAACTGCGCATGATCGACGCCCAGTCGGGCGAGGACGGCTGGATGGTGCCGCTCGCCGTCACCGCCGCCCTGTTCGACGATCCGGAGGCGGCCGAGACGGTCTACCGCGCCGTCAAGCCGCTGGCGGAGAGCGCCGACTCGCTGCCCGCCCCCCGCAACCCGCTCTGGATCAACGCGGCCCGGCACGGACTGGCCGATCCGGAGCTGCACGCCACCGCCGTCAGCTGCTTCGCCGCCGCCCTGGAGGCGCTGCCCCGCATCGGGGCCTCCAGCACCTTGCAGGAGGCGGTCGCGGACTTCAACGAGCGCCATGTCCTGCGGGGCCGATGTCCCGCCGACGATCTGCGCCTCCCCTCACTCGGTAAGGAACCGCGCTCATGAGTCAAGAACTGCGGCAGCGCGCCGTCGAGGCGCTGACCGCCGCCCGCAACCGCACGGCCGTCCTCACCACGTGCGTCGACGACGACGATCTGACCGCCCAGCACTCGCCGTTGATGTCGCCGCTCGTCTGGGACCTCGCCCACATCGGCAACCAGGAGGAGCAGTGGCTGCTGCGCACCGTCGGCGGGCGTGAGGCCCTGCGGCCGGAGATCGACTCGATATACGACGCGTTCGAGCACCCGCGCTCGGCCCGTCCCACGCTGCCGCTGCTCGCCCCGGCCGAGGCCCGCGTCTACGCCTCCGACGTCCGCGGACGCGTGCTGGACATCCTGGAGCGCACCCCGCTGGAGGGCGGCCCGCTGGTCGACTCCGGCTTCGCGTTCGGCATGATCGCGCAGCACGAGCAGCAGCACGACGAGACCATGCTCATCACCCACCAGCTCCGCAGGGGCCCGGCCGCGCTCAGCGCGCCCGAGCCGCCCGCAGGCAGCACGCGCGGCCTGCCCGCCGAAGTCCTCGTCCCCGGCGGCCCGTTCACCATGGGCACCTCCACCGAGCCGTGGGCGCTGGACAACGAGCGGCCCGCGCACCAGCGCATCGTCCCCGCCTACTTCATCGACACGACGCCGGTGACCTGCGGCGCGTACCAGGCCTTCATCGACGACGGCGGCTACCGGGACGAACGCTGGTGGGCCGCGGAGGGCTGGGACCAGATCCGCCGGCACGACATCGGCGCTCCCCTGTTCTGGCGACGCGAGGGCGGGCAGTGGCTGCGCCGCCGCTTCGGCGTGAGCGAGCCGGTGCCCGCGGACGAGCCGGTGCTGCACGTCAGCTGGTACGAAGCCGACGCCTACGCCCGCTGGGCCGGGCGGCGGCTGCCCACCGAGGCCGAGTGGGAGAAGGCGGCTAGGCACGATCCGCGCACGGACCGCTCCAGGCGCTACCCCTGGGGCGACGAGGACCCGACGCCGCTCCACGCCAACCTCGGCCAGCGCCATCTGCGTCCGGCGCCGGCCGGCGGCTACCCCGAGGGCGCCTCGCCGCTCGGGGTGCGGCAGCTGATCGGGGACGTATGGGAGTGGACGGCGAGCGACTTCCTGCCCTACCCCGGCTTCGCCGCCTTCCCCTACCGCGAGTACTCCGAGGTCTTCTTCGGCAGCGCCCACAAGGTGCTGCGCGGGGGCTCGTTCGCCGTGGACCCGGTGGCCTGCCGCGGCACGTTCCGCAACTGGGATCTGCCGGTGCGCCGCCAGATCTTCTCCGGGTTCCGCACCGCGCGGGACGCGGCCGGCCACGAGGAGACCGCCTGATGTGCCGCCATCTCGCCTATCTCGGGCCCTCGCTCCCGCTGGGGAGCGTCCTCGTGGAGCCCGCGCACAGCCTGTACCGGCAGTCCTGGGCGCCGCGCCGCCAGCGGCACGGCACGGTCAACGCCGACGGCTTCGGCGTCGGCTGGTACGCCGAGGACGACCCGACGCCCGCCAGATACCGGCGCGCCGGGCCGATCTGGGCCGATCTCTCCTTCGCCGACCTGGCCCGGGTGGTCCGCAGCGGCGCGGTGCTCGCCGCCGTGCGCGACGCCACCGAGGCGGGCGCGGACGGCGAGGCGGCGGCCGCGCCGTTCGGCGCCGGACGCTGGCTGTTCAGCCACAACGGCGCGGTGCGGGGCTGGCCGGGGGTGCTGGGGCCGCTCGCCCTGACGCTGCCCGCGGCCGACGTGCTCTCCATGGAGGCGCGCTGCGACGCGGCGCTGCTGTGGGCGCTGGTGCTGCACCGGCTGCGGGTGGGCGACGAGCTGGGCCAGGCGCTCGCCGACACGGTCTACGAGGTGGCGGCCGCGGCCCCGGGGTCGCGGCTGAACCTCCTGGTGACGGACGGCGAGACGATCGCCGCCACAGCGTGGGGGGACACCCTCTGGTATCTGGCCGAGCCGGGCCGTCGCACCGTCGTGGCCTCGGAGCCGTACGACGACGATCCGCACTGGCGAGAGGTACCCGACCGGACTCTGCTCGCCGCGACCCGTACCGACGTCCTGCTGACCCCGCTCAAGGAGCCCGTTGCGTGAGCCCCTTCCTGCTGACCCGCACCCTGCCCGAGGACGCCACGGAGGCGGCCCTGCGCGCCGATGTGCTGCACGGCCTGACCCGTACGCCCAAGGAGCTGCCGCCCAAGTGGTTCTACGACGCCCGCGGCAGCGAGCTCTTCGAGGAGATCACCCGTCTCCCGGAGTACTACCCGACGCGCGCCGAGCGGGAGATCCTGCTCGCCCGGGCGCCCGAGATCGCGGCGGCGACCGCCGCGCGCACCCTGGTGGAGCTGGGCTCCGGCTCGTCGGAGAAGACCCGGCATCTGCTGGACGCGCTGCCTGACCTGGACAGCTATGTGCCGGTCGACGTGAGCGAGAGCGCGCTGACCGGCGCGGCCAAGACGCTGCTCGCCGAGCGGCCGGGGCTGAACGTCCACGCCCTGATCGCCGACTTCACCCGGGGCCTCGCGCTGCCCGGCACTCCGGGGCCGCGGCTGGTCGCCTTCCTCGGCGGCACGATCGGCAATCTGCTGCCCGCCGAGCGGACGGTGTTCCTGCGCTCGGTGCGCTCGCTGCTCGATCCCGGCGACTGCCTGCTGCTCGGCACGGACCTGGTCAAGGACGAGTCGGTGCTGGTGCGGGCGTACGACGATGCGGCGGGGGTGACGGCGGAGTTCAACAAGAACGTGCTCGCCGTCGTCGCCCGGGAGCTGCGCGCGGACGTCGACCCGGACGACTTCGACCATGTCGCGCTCTGGAACCGGGAGCAGGAGTGGATCGAGATGCGGCTGCGGGCGCGCTCGGCGCTCACCGTGAAGATCCGCGAGCTGGATCTGGCGGTCTCCTTCGCGGCCGGCGAGGAGATGCGCACCGAGGTCTCGGCGAAGTTCCGTCAGGAGGGCGTACGCGCCGAGCTGGCGGAGGCGGGCATGGACCTGACGCACTGGTGGACCGATGAGGAGGGCAGGTTCGCGCTCTCGCTCTCGACGGCCTCCTGAGCGGCTCGGGCGAGCAGCCGGCGGTCGGGGAGGCTCCGCGCGGGGATCGGCTCCAGCAGCCTGATCTCGGCGGTGAGCCCCCCGGCCGCCGCGACCCGCCACAGGGAGGCGGCCAGCGGGTCGTCCCCGACGAACGCGGCGGCGCCGGTGGGCCGGTAGGTGATGCGCACGGGCTGGACGGCGACGCCCGCGTCGAGCGCGGCCTGGAAGACGGCGGGCCGGAATCTGCCCTGGCCGCGGCCGCACCAGGTGGATCCCTCGGGGAAGGCGATCACCCGGTCGCCGCCCGCCAGCGCGGCGGCCATCAGACGCACGGCGCCGGGCAGCGCGCGCAGTCGGTCGCGGTCCAGGAAGAGGGTGCCGCCGCGGGCGGAGAGCGGGCCGAGCACGGGCCAGCCGCGGACCTCCCTTTTGGCGACCATCCGTCCCGGGAGGACGCCCGCGATCAGCGGTATGTCCAGCCAGGAGACGTGGTTGGCGACCACCAGGACACCCCGGGGCCCGCCCGGGCGGCCGACGACCTCGGTGCGCACGCCGAAGGCGCGTACCACCGCACGCGCCCAGCAGCGGGTCAGCGGGTCCCGCAGGCGCGCTCCCAGCACGGCGGCGAGCAGCGCGACGGCCGGCGCGAGGAGCAGGCCGAGGGCCACGGTCAGGACTCCGGCGACCAGCCGGGCGAGGGCGGTGGGTACCCCGGCCGCGGGGCCGGGGTGGGTGGCGCAGCGGTGCGGGGTGCAGGGCGCGGTGGGCAGCCAGACGTTCATTTCACCGGGGCCAGCGAGAGGAAGTGCCGCAGATAGCGGGGGTTGGTGCGGCGCAGCGAGAGCAGGACGTACAGGTCGGCGACGCCGAAGTCGGGGTCGTGGGCGGGCGCTCCGCACACCCAGGCGCCGAGCCGCAGATAGCCGCGCAGCAGCGGCGGCAGCTCTACGCGGCCGTCGGGCAGGGGCACGGTGTCGGCGTTCCAGAGCTTGTGCGGGGTGACCCAGTACTCCTCGGGCGCGAGGTTCCTGGTCTTGACCGTGTCCCAGGTCGCGGCGGCGAGGGAGCCGCCGTCCGCGAGCGGTATCGAGCAGCAGCCGGCCAGCCAGTTGTGGCCGGTGCGGGTCATATAACGGGCGAGCCCGGCCCAGATGAGGGCGATGACGGCGCCGTTGCGGTGCCGGGGGTGGACGCAGGAGCGGCCGACCTCGACGAGGTCGTCGCGGATCGGCGCGAGGCGGGCGAGGTCGAACTCGGTCTCGGAGTAGAGCCGGCCGGCGATGCGGGCGCGCTCGGGCGGCAGCAGCCGGTAGGTGCCGACGATCTCGCCGGTGTCGGCCTCGCGTACCAGCAGGTGGTCGCAGTACGCGTCGAAGGCGTCGGTGTCCAGGCCGGGCTCGGGGCTCTGGAGGCGGGCGCCCATCTCGCCGGCGAACACCTGGTGGCGCAGCCGCTGGGCGGCCCGTACGTCCTCCTGGTCGCGGGCGAGCGAGACGACGTACCGGGTCTCGCCGGACGCGGGGGCCGGGACCGGGACGGGGACCGGTCCCGGTCCGGGTACCGACGCGAGCTCGGCCGGGGCGGGCATCGCGGCGGGAGCGGGGAGCATGGTGGGGGCGGGGAGCATGGCTGAGACGACGGCTGGCGATGCGGTCATGGCGGTCTCCTGTGCCGGACGGAGGGAGGGCCGCGGGGACGGCGGCCCGTCCCCACTACTTCTTCCTTGGCCGGCTGGATTCGGAATGACCGCTCGGCGGAGCGGGGATGTGCGGAGGCTGAATGGCGAGGGGTGGCGCTCCTAGCGCGGGATGAGCGCCTTGGTGATCCGCTCGCGGAGGCGGTGCGCGCCGCGCGCGCCGGGTCGCCGCCCTGGAGGACCGTCGTCATAGACGGCTTGACGGGGTTGGCCGCCTCCACGCCGGCCCACTGCGGTGAATTGGGCGTCGCCCTGCCCCGCGCCGCGCCCGCGGCCGTGCTCTCCAGGGGTGTGTGGCTGGATTTTGGTATGGACCAATGAGCCGGTCAAGCCCCGGCCGTCTCGCACCTTCCCGGCGGACTCATTCCATGATCAAGGACGGCTGGAACAACGACGAGATGCCCGATTAATGCTGTATGGACCTTTTCTCGCAGAAGATCGAAAAGAGCACTCATGCCACCCTTGCCCATCGAGGGCTCACAGGAGGGCGATTGCCGTCGCGAGACCGCAGTGTGGAAAATGGGGGCGCCTGCTGGTCGGCGGGGAGAGGCAGACCACGCGGCCGAGCAGCCGCCCCCGGCCGCTTCTGCCGACAAGAGAGAGATCCGGAAGAAAAGCCCTGATGACCACTCCCAGGTTGGAATACGCGACAACTCTCGACAGGGGAGTGAAATCCAGCACGAGGCTGCTCAGACGTGCAGCGCCCGCGCTGATCGCGTATTCCGCGATCCGGATTCTGTGTCTTGGGACCCTGTACCTGTGGTCCTATATCGCAGACCGCGACGCGACTGATCTCCTCGCACGGCGATGGGACTCCCTGTGGTACGTCCGCGTCGTCGAAGAGGGCTATGGATTCACCCTCCAGGCGCCGGACGGCAGAGTCCTGTCCGATATGGCCTTCTTCCCCCTGCTGCCCTGGCTCGAGTCGCTCGTGTCGGCCGCCACACCGATGAGCCCCGCGCACGCCGGGCTGGCGATCAGCGCGGTCGCGTCCGTCCTGGCGGCCCTCGGCATCTTCGCCGTCGTGGACCAGCTGAACGGCCGAAGGGCCGCCGTGTTCGCCGTCGCCCTGTGGGCGGCCCTGCCGGTCGGCATCGTCCAGTCCATGGCGTACAGCGAATCGCTCTTCGTCGCGCTCGCCGTGTGGTCGCTGCGCTGGGCCATCAACGGAGACTGGGTACGCGCGGGCCTCTTGGCATCACTCGCCGGCCTGACACGGCCCGTGGGGCTCGCCGTCGCCGCCGCGCTCTGGGCCGCGGCGCTGGTTCACCTCCGCGGGCGCTCCAAGGACCCGGAAGGCTCCCGGCCGACGGGCCGCATGATCCTGGGCCTCCTCATAGCCCCCGCCGGCGCCGTCGGCTACATCCTCTGGGTCGGCAGCCAGGTGGGCAGCCCGCTTGGATACCTCGATGTGCAGGCCGCGTGGGGCAATGGATTCGACGGCGGACTCGCCTTCTCCAAGTTCATCGGCGGCCTTATCCTCAGCCCCGCATTCCCCGCCGGAATCGCGCTTGCCGTCGGCGTCTTCATGCTCGGCTGGCTGTACCGAAAGACCATCAAAGAAAATCAGCCAGTTCCGCTGCTCGTCTACTGCGGTGTCGTCGTACTCCTCGCCCTATGCGCCTCCGGCTACTTCGGATCAAAGCCGAGACTGCTGATCCCCGCCTTCCCCCTCCTCATTCCCCTGGCGAACGCCCTGAGCCGTATGAAAGCAGCACGGGCGTGGTCGATCGTCGGGACAGCGGTTCTGACCGCGGCCGTCTACGGAGCCTTCTGGCTGCACGGATCCGGGCCGCCGTAGGGGCCGGCGAGGAGTTCGTGCCTGGGACGGAGGGCGCCGGAAGATCTCCCTGGCTCGTCTTCACACCCCACAGCGACCATCAGCAGCCGCAGCTGCCCCCGCACCGACTGCCGCCAGCCCTCATCGCGAACTGTGCGTGGCGTCCATGAAGTTGACAACACCGCAGGTCCGACCGGCTTCTTCGTAGAAGTCTACGAAGGACTGGCCTGCGCCTTCATGTCTTCCACTCCTAGCTGACGCCGCACGGCAGACGGTGTACTCCTCACACACATTGCGAAGAACCCAGCCACGTTGCAACGCGGCAAGGGATCGACCACTCTGCTCGATCCCTCGATTCTCCCGCAAGCACCGAGCAGTACCCACCGTCTCCACACAGGAGTGACCATGACCGCGAACACCCAAGAAGCCGGCGTCCAGGAGATCGAGCGCGCCTGGATGGAGGAGGCGATCGAGCTGGCCACCAACAGCGTGCGCAACGGCGGCGGTCCGTTCGGCGCGCTGGTCGCCAAGGACGGCGAGGTCGTCGCGATCGGCAACAACCAGGTCACCTCCACCCTGGACCCGGTCGCGCACGCCGAGGTGAGCGCGCTGCGCGCCGCCTGCAAGAAGCTGGGCGTCTTCTCGCTCGAGGGCTGCGTCCTGTTCACCTCGTGCGAGCCGTGTCCGATGTGCCTCTCCGCCGCGCTGTGGGCGCGCGTCGACCGGGTCGTCTACTCCGCCGACCGGCACGACGCCGCGGTGGCCGGCTTCGACGACCGCAAGTTCTACGACCTGTTCGAGAAGAAGCCCGCGTCGATGTGGCCGGTGTCGGTCGAGCACCTGGACCTGCCGAACCGTACGGCGCCGTTCGACGCGTGGCTGGCCAAGTCCGACCGGGTCGACTACTGACGTCGAGACCTGACTCGGCCGACCGGGTTCCGTCGCGGGGTCCGCGGCCGCCGCTTCCCGCTCCGCGGGCTGGGGAGGGGTGTCCGCGCGAGGCCCCCGGGCCGCCTGGGCCCGCGCGCCGCACCGCGTGCCCCCTCAGCCCCGTCCGCCCCGCAGGGCGAGCGCCGTCCGGCTGCCGACGTCTCGCGCGCCGCCGCGCCGTGGGGCACCGTTGAGGGAACGCACCGAGAGGAGTACGACCCCCATGTCGAACCACACCTACCGGGTCACCGAGATCGTCGGCACCTCCCCCGAAGGCATCGACCAGGCCATCCGCAACGGCATCAGCCGTGCGTCCCAGACCCTGCGGAGCCTCGACTGGTTCGAGGTGACCCAGATCCGCGGCCAGATCGCCGAGGGGCAGATCCAGCACTTCCAGGTCGGCCTGAAGGTCGGATTCCGCCTCGAGGACGGCGCCTGAGCGACGGGCCGGACCCGCCGGCGCCCCGCTGAGGGGCGGATCAGGTGCGGCCCTCGCGCTCCTGAGCGTCCTTCAGCGCCTCGCTCGGCGTCGCCCAGCGGGCCCGTACGACCCGGAGGCCGGCCCGCTCCGCCGCGTCGCACACCAACGCGTCGTCGTCCACCAGCATCCGCAGCTCCCGGTCGCGCACGAGGCGGCGCAGGATCTCCATCTTGGTGTGCAGGGCCGGCCGGCGGTCGTCGTTCCTCCGCATGAACAGCCGCCCCTCCGGAAGCCCCTGGGCCCTCAGCCAGCCGAGCGTGTCCCTGCGGCAGCGCTCCGGCCGGCCCGTGAGGTAGACGACCTCGCACTCCTCGGCCGCCTTCAGGCACAGCTCGACGCCCTCCGCCAGCGGCGGGTCGTCCGGGGCGGCCGCGAAGAAGGCCTTCCAGTCGCGCGGCCGGCGCTCCAGGAAGCGCTGGCGGCGCCCGGAGTCGGAGAGCGTTCCGTCCAGATCGAATATGGCCATGGGCCTGGTGTCGAGCGTCACGCGGACAGCCTAGGGAATCCTCGCGGCACGCAGACGTTGAACCCTGCATGAGCGCATTGATCGCAGCGACCCGCATCTCCCTCCTGGACCGCTCCCGCACCCGCGAGGGCCAGGGCGGTCCGCAGGCGCTGCGCGACACCGTGCGGCTGGCACGCGAGGCGGAGGCGCTCGGCTACCACCGCTTCTGGGTCTCCGAGCACCACAGCGTCCCCGGCGTCGCGGGCTCCGCGCCGACCGTCCTGGCGTCCGCCGTGGCCGCCGTGACGTCGAGGATCCGGGTCGGCACGGGCGGCGTGATGCTGCCCAACCACCAACCGCTCGTCGTGGCCGAGCAGTTCGGGGTCCTCGAATCGCTCTTCCCGGGCCGGATCGACATGGGGCTCGGCCGCTCGGTGGGCTTCACCGACGGCATCCGCAGAGCGCTCGGCCGGGACAAGAAGGACGCCGAGGACTTCGCCGGGAAACTGGAGGAACTGCTCGGCTGGTTCACCGGCGAGCAGAGAGCCCACCCCCAGGTGCACGCCCGCCCCGCCGAGGGCCTGCGGGTCCCGCCGTACCTGCTCGCCGTCGGCGAGGGCGCGGACATCGCCGCCGCAGCCGGGCTGCCGCTGGTCATCGGCGACCTCAAGGGCCGCGACAAGGTGCTCGCCGCGATCGAGCGCTACCGGGCCGGCTTCCGCCCCTCCGTGTGGTCCGACGCGCCGTACGTCGTCGTGGCGGGCACGGTCGCGGTGGCCGGGACCGAGGAGGCCGCCCGCCGTCTGCTGATGCCGGAGGCCTGGGCGGGGGCGTACTCGCGTACGCACGGCGTCTTCCCGCCGCTGATCTCGCCCGAGAGCGTCGAGGCCCTGACGATGACGGCGAAGGAACGGACGCTGTACGAGTCAGGGCTGGACGGCCACGTCCACGGCGACGAGGAGCAGGTCGTCGACGCGCTCGAGTCCGTGCTCAAGGACACCGGCGCGGACGAGATCCTGGTCACGACCAGCGCCCACGACGTCGAGGACCTGCTCGACTCCCACCGCCGACTCGCCCGGGCGGCGGGGCTGACCAGCCCGGACGCCTAGGACGGGCGCCTAGAATCATCCGTTGTGCACAGCCCTCACGACCCCTACGTCCGCGTCCGCGGCGCCCGCGAGCACAATCTGCGCGGCGTCGACGTGGACATCCCGCGCGACGCCCTCGTCGTCTTCACCGGCGTCTCGGGATCCGGGAAGTCCTCGCTGGCCTTCGGCACGGTCTACGCCGAGGCCCAGCGGCGCTACTTCGAGTCCGTCGCCCCCTACGCCCGCCGGCTGATCCACCAGGTGGGCGCGCCCAAGGTCGGCGAGATCACCGGGCTGCCGCCCGCGGTCTCGCTGGAGCAGCGCCGCTCCTCCCCCACCTCGCGCTCCTCGGTCGGCACGGTCACCACGCTCTCCAACTCGCTGCGGATGCTCTTCTCCCGGGCGGGCGACTACCCGCCGGGCGCCGAGCGTCTGGACTCCGACGCGTTCTCGCCGAACACGGCCGCCGGGGCCTGCCCTGCCTGCCACGGTCTCGGCCGGATCCACCGCACCGCCGAGGAGCTGCTCGTCCCCGACCCCGAGCTGTCCATCCGGGAGGGCGCCGTCGCCGCCTGGCCCGGCGCATGGCAGGGCAAGAACCTGCGCGACGTGCTGGCGGCGCTCGGCTACGACGTGGACCGCCCCTGGCGGGAGCTGGACCAAGACGACCGGGACTGGATCCTGTTCACCGACGAGCAGCCGGTCGTCACCGTCCACCCGGTACGGGAGGCGGGCCGCATCCAACGCCCGTACCAGGGCACGTATATGAGCGCCCAGCGCTATGTGCTGCACACCTTCTCCGACTCCAAGAGCCCGACCCTGCGCGCGAAGGCCGAGCGGTTCCTGACGAGCGAGCCGTGCCCGGCGTGCGAGGGCAGCAGGCTGCGGCCCGAGTCGCTCGCGGTGACGTTCGCGGGCCGGACGATCGCCGACCTGGCGGGGCTGCCGCTGACCGAGCTGGCCGCGACCCTCCAGGGCGGCGGCGGCTCCGAGACCGCCCGGGTGCTCACCGCCGACCTGCTCGGCCGGATCGCCCCGGTCATGGAGCTGGGCCTCGGCTATCTCAGCCTGGACCGCACCACGCCGACCCTGTCGAACGGGGAGCTCCAGCGGCTCCGGCTGGCCACCCAGCTGCGCTCGGGGCTCTTCGGCGTCGTCTACGTACTCGACGAGCCGTCCGCCGGGCTGCACCCCGCGGACACCGAGGCCCTGCTGGTGGTCCTGGAGCGGCTGAAGGCGGCCGGCAACTCGGTCTTCGTGGTCGAGCACCATCTGGACGTCGTGCGCAGCGCGGACTGGCTGGTGGACGTGGGGCCGCGGGCGGGCGAGCACGGCGGACAGGTGCTGCACAGCGGCCCGGTGCCGGCGCTGGCCGGCGTCGAGGCGTCGGCGACGCGCCGCTTCCTCTTCGACCCCGCCCCGCCGCCGGCGCGGCCCGCGCGGGAGCCGTCGGGCCAGCTCGTGGTGGGACCGGTCAGCCGCCACAATCTGCGGGGGCTCACGACCCGGCTGCCGCTGGGCGTCTTCACGGCGGTGACCGGGGTGTCGGGGTCCGGGAAGTCCACGCTGGTGGGCTCGATCACCGAGGAGCTGCCGGGCGTGAACCGTCTGGTGACCGTCGATCAGCGGCCCATCGGCCGTACTCCCCGGTCGAACCTCGCCACCTACACCGGCCTGTTCGACCAGGTCCGCAAGCTCTTCGCGGCCACCGACGAGGCCAGAGCCCGCGGGTACCGGGCGGGGCGGTTCTCCTTCAATGTGGCGGGCGGCCGGTGCGAGACCTGCCAGGGCGAGGGCTTCGTCTCGGTGGAGCTGCTCTTCCTGCCCAGTACGTACGCCCCCTGCCCGGACTGCGGCGGCGCGCGCTACAACCCGCGGACGCTGGAGGTCCGCTACCACGGGCTGACCATCGCCGAGGTGCTGGACCTGACCGTCGAGGCGGCGGCGGACTTCTTCGCGGACGTGCCCGCCGCGGTGCGCAGTCTGCGGGCGCTTCTCGACATCGGGCTCGGCTATCTGCGGCTGGGCCAGCCCGCGACCGAGCTGTCGGGCGGCGAGGCCCAGCGGATCAAGCTCGCCGGGGAGCTGCAGCGGCTCCGCCGCGGCCACACCCTGTATGTGCTGGACGAGCCGACGACCGGGCTGCATCCGGCCGATGTGGAGGTGCTGCTGCGCCAGCTGCACGGCCTGGTCGACGCCGGGCACTCGGTGGTGGTCGTCGAGCACGACATGGACGTGGTCGCGGGCGCGGACTGGGTCGTCGACCTCGGGCCCGGCGGCGGGGACGCGGGCGGCGAGATCGTCGCCGCGGGGCCGCCGGCCGAGGTGTCCAGGGCGGCGGGCAGCCGCACCGCGCCGTATCTGGCGAGGTCCCTGGAGCGGTCGGCCCCGGCGGCCGGCGACGGGCGCGGTGCTAGCGCCTGACCTTCCGGGTCGCCCGCAGCCACTCCTTGTTCATGGCCGCGATGGACGGCAGCGGGATGCCCTTGGGGCAGGCGGTCGCGCACTCGCCGGCGAGGGTGCAGCCGCCGAAGCCCTCCTCGTCCATGGTCGCGACCATGTCGAGCACCCGGGTCTCGCGCTCGGGCGCGCCCTGCGGGAGGACGTTGAGGTGGTTGACCTTCGCCGAGGTGAAGAGCATCGCCGAGCCGTTGGGGCAGGCCGCGACGCACGCGCCGCAGCCGATGCACTCGGCGTGCTCGAAGGCGTAGTCCGCGTCCGGCTTGGGGACCGGCGTGGCGTGGGCCTCGGGGGCGGAGCCCGTCGGGGCGCTGATGTAGCCGCCGGCCTGGATGATCCGGTCGAACGCGGACCGGTCCACGACCAGGTCCTTGACCACCGGGAAGGCGGAGGCGCGCCAGGGCTCGACGTCGATGGTGTCGCCGTCCGCGAAGGAGCGCATATGGAGCTGGCAGGTCGTGGTGCGCTCCGGGCCGTGGGCGTCGCCGTTGATGACGAGGCTGCAGGCGCCGCAGATGCCCTCGCGGCAGTCGTGGTCGAAGGCGACCGGCTCGTCTCCCTTGAGGATGAGCTCCTCGTTGAGGTCGTCGAGCATCTCCAGGAACGACATGTCCTGGGAGACGCCGTCGACCTCGTAGGAGACCATCGCGCCGGGGGCGTCGGGGCCGTGCTGGCGCCAGACGCGCAGGGTGAGCTTCATGCGTAGCTCCGCTGGGTGGGGTGGACGTACTCGAAGACGAGGTCTTCCTTGTGCAGGACGGGCGCCTCGCCGGTCCCGGTGAACTGCCAGGCCGCGGCGTAGCCGAACTCCTCGTCCCGGCGGGCGGCTTCGCCGTCGGGGGTCTGGGACTCCTCGCGGAAGTGGCCGCCGCAGGACTCGGCGCGGTTCAGCGCGTCGAGGCACATCAGCTCGGCGAGCTCCAGGTAGTCGACGACGCGGTTGGCCTTCTCCAGCGACTGGTTGAACTCCTCGCCGCGCCCGGGCACCTTGATGCGCCGCCAGAACTCCTCGCGGATCTGCGGGATCCGGTCGAGGGCCTTGCGCAGTCCCTGGTCGGTGCGGGCCATGCCGCAGTACTCCCACATCAGCTCGCCGAGCTCGCGGTGGAAGGAGTCGGGGGTGCGGTCGCCGTCGACGGCGAGCAGCAGGCTCATGCGGTCCTCGGTCTCGGCGAGGATCTCCTCCACCGCGGGGTGCGAGGCGTCGACGGCGTCGGCGCCGGCGAGCGGGTTGCGGGCGAGGTAGTCGTTGATCGTGGACGGCAGGACGAAGTAGCCGTCCGCCAGCCCCTGCATCAGCGCGGACGCGCCGAGCCGGTTGGCGCCGTGGTCGGAGAAGTTGGCCTCGCCGATCGCGAACAGGCCGGGGACGGTGGTCTGGAGGTCGTAGTCGACCCAGAGGCCGCCCATCGTGTAGTGCACGGCGGGGTAGATCCGCATCGGAACCTCGTAGGGGTTCTCCGCGGTGATCCGCTCGTACATGTCGAAGAGGTTGCCGTACCTCTCGGCGACCCTGTCCTTGCCCATGCGGCGGATCGCGTCGGCGAAGTCCAGGTAGACGCCCTGGCCGCCGGGGCCCACGCCGCGCCCCTCGTCGCAGACGTTCTTCGCGGCGCGCGAGGCGATGTCCCGGGGGACGAGGTTGCCGAAGGACGGGTAGATCCGCTCCAGGTAGTAGTCCCGCTCGTCCTCGGGGATCTCGCCCGCCGGCCGGGTGTCGCCCTTCGCCTTGGGCACCCAGATGCGGCCGTCGTTGCGCAGCGACTCGCTCATCAGGGTCAGCTTGGACTGGTGGTCGCCGGTGCGCGGGATGCAGGTGGGGTGGATCTGGGTGAAGCAGGGGTTGGCGAAGTACGCGCCGCGGCGGTGGGCCCGCCAGACGGCCGTCGCGTTGGAGTTCATGGCGTTCGTCGACAGGTAGAAGACGTTGCCGTAGCCGCCGGTGGCCAGGACCACCGCGTCGGCGAAGTACGCCTCGATCCTCCCGGTGATCAGGTCGCGGGCGACGATGCCGCGGGCCCGTCCGTCGACGACGATCAGGTCCAGCATCTCGGTGCGCGGGTGCATCTCGACCGTGCCGGCGGCGATCTGCCGGGACAGCGCCTGGTACGCGCCGAGCAGCAGCTGCTGGCCGGTCTGGCCGCGGGCGTAGAAGGTGCGGGAGACCTGGACGCCGCCGAAGGAGCGGGTGTCGAGGAGGCCGCCGTACTCGCGGGCGAAGGGGACGCCCTGGGCGACGCACTGGTCGATGATCTCCACGGAGATCTGGGCGAGGCGGTGGACGTTGGACTCGCGGGCGCGGAAGTCGCCGCCCTTGACGGTGTCGTAGAAGAGGCGGTGGACGGAGTCGCCGTCGTTGCGGTAGTTCTTGGCGGCGTTGATGCCGCCCTGCGCGGCGATGGAGTGGGCGCGTCGCGGGGAGTCCTGGTAGCAGAACTGGACGACGTGGTAGCCCTGTTCGGCCAGCGTCGCGCCGGCCGCGCCGCCCGCCAGGCCGGTGCCGACGACGATGACGGTGTGCTTGCGGCGGTTGGCGGGGTTGACCAGCTTGGCCTCGAAGCGGCGGGTGTCCCAGCGGTCGGCGATGGGGCCGCCGGGCGCCTTGGCGTCGGCGATCGGCTCGCCGGTCGCATAGTGCAGAAAGCTCATGTCAGTTCACCACTCCGGTCATGACCGCGACGGGTACGGAGACGAAGCCGGCCGTCAGCACCAGCGCGAGGACGTTCGCGGCGGCCTTGAGGGCGCGGTCGCGGGCGGCGCTGGAGACGCCGAGGGTCTGGGCCGCGCTCCAGAAGCCGTGCCGGACGTGCAGGCCGAGGGCGAGCACGGCGGCGATGTAGACGGTGTTGCCGTACCAGGTGGAGAAGGTCGAGAGGACGTTCTCGTACGGACGGCCGTGCTGGGCGTTCTCGTTCACCGTCAGGGTCGTCAGGTCGAGGATGTGCCAGACGATGAAGAGGCCGAGGATGACTCCGCCCCAGCGCATGGTGCGCGTGGCGTAGCTGGCGCGCCGGCGCTCGTGCGCATAGCCGACGGGCCGGGCGCGCAGATCGCGGCGGCTCAGCTGGTACGCCGAGACGCCGTGCAGGACGACGGCGGCGACCAGGACGACGCGGATCAGCCAGAGCGCCCACTCGTAGTGCAGGAACGGCTCGCCGAGGGTGCGCAGCCAGTGGGCGTAGGCGTTGAACTCCCCGGAGCCGAAGAAGATCTTGAGGTTGCCCAGCATATGGACGACCAGATAGCCGAGCATGATCAGACCGGAGACGGCCATCACGGTCTTCTTCCCGACGGTCGATCCCCAGAGCGTGCGCGTCATGGACGGCCGTCGGTCCGTCCGCGTTGCCAGAGCCATGGACAAGACGCTAGGCGCGGAACCCCTCAGAGGTCCAAGACATGGATCGGCTCATCTCGATAGGCTGAGCCTATGCAGCTGCAGCAGCTCCTGTACTTCGTGGCCGTCGCCGAGACCCGGCACTTCACCCGGGCCGCCGAGCGGGTGCACGTCGCCCAGCCGTCGCTCTCGCAGCAGATCCGGGCGCTGGAGAAGGAGCTGGGGGCGGAGCTGTTCAGCCGGGCGCGGGGCAACATCGCGCTCACCGACGCGGGCGAGGCGCTGCTGCCGCTGGCGCGCCGCATCCTCGCGGACGCGGACACCGCCCGCCACGAGGTGCAGGAGCTGGCCCAGCTGCGGCGCGGCCGGGTCAGGCTGGGGGCGACGCCGAGCCTGTGCACGGGCCTGCTGCCCGAGGTGCTGCGGAGCTTCCACGACCGACATCCGGGGATCCAGCTGCTGATCGAGGAGAGCGGGTCGCACGATCTCGTACGGGAGCTGGCGCGCGGCGCGCTCGACCTGGCGCTGATCGTGCTGCCGCTGCCGACGGCGTCTCCGGCGCTGACCACGGTCGAGCTGCTGCGGGAGGACCTCGTCGTGGTGTCGGCCGCGAGCGGAGAGGCGCCGCGCAGCCCGGTGCGGATCGCGGATCTGCGCGAGCAGCGGCTGGTGATGTTCCGGCACGGCTACGACCTGCGCGAGCTGACGGTCGCGGCGTGCCGGGCGGAGGGCTTCGAGCCGGCCTTCGCGGTGGAGGGGGGCGAGATGGACGCGGTGCTGGGGTTCGTGCGGGCGGGGCTGGGGGTGGCGGTGGTCCCCAGCATGGTCGCGGAGCGGGCGGGCGGAGCCCTGCGGGTCACACCGCTGGCGGGCCCGGGCCTGCGCCGCACGATCGCACTGGCGCACCGCAGCGACGTGGCGCCGCCACGGGCGGCGAGGGAGCTGCAGCGGGTGCTCCTGGAGTCCGCCGGGGCGCTGCCCCGAACCCCGGTCCTCAAACGCCGGACGGGCGGATAGGGGGCGGCCCGGCCCCCGGGGCGCACCACGGGGCTGGGCCAGCCGCACGTGCCCGGCGGGCCCAGAAGAAGCACCCCTGGGCAGGCGTCCGGCGCCAGGCGGGCACGTTCAGCCCGCCCGGCGATTGAGGGCAGCCGCATCCGGGGGGCGTCCGCCATCGACAGCGCGTGGAGCTTGCCCGCCGGGCCCGGGCGGGCGTGGCCCACTCGGCAGGCGCTGCCCCCAGGCACCGGGGGTTCTGATCGAACGCCGGACGGGCTCAGAAGCGCACCCTGGCGTGGGCCCGCTCGGCGAGTGCCAGCCCCCGGCGCCGGGCGGGCGGATTCAGCCCGCCCGGCGATTGAGGGCAGCCCGATCCGTGCAGTCAGATCGCGTCCGCCATCGACAGCGCGTGGAGCTTGTCCGGCGGGCCCGGGCGGGCGTAGTACCAGCCCTGGGCCGTGTCGCAGCCCAGCTCCCGCAGCTGTTCCGCCTGCGCTCCCGTCTCCACGCCCTCCACCGTCACCGCCAGCTCCAGGCTGTGCGCCAACGTGACGATGCCCTCCACGATCTTCAAGTCGACCGGGTCCACCGGGTGCTGCTGCATTCCCTGGGTGAAGGAGCGGTCCAGCTTGAGCACGCTCACCGGGAGTCTGCGCAGGTTCGCCAGGTTCGAGTAGCCCGTGCCGAAGTCGTCGAGCGCGATGTCCACGCCCATCTCGGCGAGTTGGCGCAGCGGCTTGAGCAGGTCCTCGTCCGCGCCGATCAGCGCGGACTCGGTGACCTCCAGGCAGAGCGCGCCCGGCTCGAGGCCCGCGCGCTCCAGGACGTCCACCGTGTCGGCGACCAGGCCGGGGTGGTGGAGCTGGGTCGGCGAGAGGTTGACGTTGATCCGCAGCGGGCCGCAGGCCGCCTTGTCGTGGGTGCCCTGCTGCCAGAACCGGGCCTGGCGCACCGCCTCCTGGAGCACCCAGCGGCCGAGCGGCACGATCAGCCCGGTGTGCTCGGCGAGCGGGATGAACCGGTCGGGGCCGAGCACTCCGTGCTGCGGATGGAGCCAGCGCACCAGCGCCTCCGCGCCGTGCACGCTCCCGTCCCCCAAGTGCACCAAGGGCTGGTACTCGATGAAGAACTCGCCGCGCTCCAGAGCCGCCGGCAGCGCGGTCGTCAGCCCGTGCCGGGTGATCGCCCGCGCGTCCGCCTCGGGGTCGGCGAGCTCATAGCGGTTGCCGCCCGCCGACTTGGCGCGGTACATGGTGATGTCGGC
The DNA here is from genome assembly GCF_040681075.1 of Streptomyces sp. NPDC051907. Lineage (NCBI taxonomy): Bacteria > Bacillati > Actinomycetota > Actinomycetes > Kitasatosporales > Streptomycetaceae > Streptomyces > Streptomyces sp. NPDC051907. The sequence continues at coordinate 64,462 of NZ_JBFAYB010000022.1, forward strand.
GCTGCGCAGCACCTCCGCGGTGGTGCGCTCGCCCGAACCGGGCCCCTCGACGATGCCGATGCTGCCCCGGACGGTGAACTCCCGCCCGTCCACGCAGATCGGCGACGCGAGCATGCTGAGGATCCGCGCGGCCAGCTCGTCGACCTCGCGCTGGGTGTCGGGTCCCGTGGTCAGCGCCACGAACTCGTCGCCGCCCAGCCGCGCCACCATCTCGCCGGGCGCCGTCGCGCAGCTCTGCAGCCGGTCCGCGACCTCCACCAGGAGCCGGTCCCCCGCCGCGTGGCCGAGGCTGTCGTTGATGGCTTTGAAGCCGTCGAGGTCGAGGTAGCACAGCCCGAAGCGCGCGCCGTCTTTCGCGGCCAGCGCCTTCTCCAGCCGCTCGAAGAACAGCGTCCGGTTGGGCAGCCCGGTGAGCGCGTCGTGCGTCGCCTCGTAGCGGAGCCGCAGATTGAGCAGCCGCCGCTCGGTCGTGTCCTCCATCAGCGCCAGCTGGTACTGCGGCCGGCCCGCCGGGTCGCGCAGCAGGGAGACCGTCAGATTGGTCCACAGCACGGTGCCGTCGTTGCGGAAGAAGGGCTTCTCCACGCGGTAGTGGTCGCGGTCGCCCCGCACCAGCTCCCGGTAGAGCTGCCACACGTGCGGCCGGTCCTCGGGGTGGGACCACTCGGTCATCTTCCGGCCGCGCACATGGTGCTCCAGGCCGCCGAACATCCGCGTCAGCGTCTCGTTGACCTCGAGCACCTTGCCGTCGAGGTCGAAGATGCCGATGCCTATGGCCGCGCCCTCGAACACCGCGCGGAACCGCGTCTCGGTGTCGTGCAGCGCCTGCGCCGCGTCGCTGCGGGCCGTCAGCGAGGAGCGCGCCACGGCCTCCTGCTCGGCGAGGGTGCGGTCGCGCAGCCGCTGTGCGAAGCCGGCGGCCAGCGTGTGCTGGAGCCGGGCGCAGCGGGCGCGGCTCTCCTCGGCGCTCTGCTCGGGCGTCTGGTCGGCCCGCTCGACGCCGCCGCCCATGCCGCAGTACAGGACCAGATAGGAGTCGACGACGCCGAGCGTGCGGCTCAGCGCGTCGGGGTCGGTGCAGTGGGCGTCGACCAGCGCGGTCCCGACCCGGTGGGCCGCCTGTGCGTCGAAGAGCCGCGCGCGCAGCGCCTGGCTCAACTCGCGTGCCAGCGGCAGCAGATGCTCTTCGAACTCGGGCCGGGTCATCGACGTGGCCGTCACCGGGAACACGGCGCGGCTCCAGATCGTCGCGAACCGGCGGAGTCTGTCCTCGAGGCCGTCCGGGTCCGCCGCCGTACCCGTGGCCTGCGACGGCGCCATCACGCCTTGCGCCCCACCCCGGCGAAGCCCGAGAAAGCGTATGGGTCCTCCTGCTCGGCGGGGTCGTCGGGCCGCCAGCCCGGCATGGGGACGAGCCCGGGCTCGACGATCTCGAACCCGTCGAAGAACCGGGTAATCTCCGCGCGCGAGCGCATGGTCACCGGGTTGCGCATGTCCCGGTAGACGCCGAGCGCCCGGTCCGTCTGCGCCGCGGAGACCGGCACGCCGTCGTACGCGGCGTGGGTGAGGACGATCAGGCTGCCGGGCGCGAGGGCGTCGCGCAGCTCCGCCGCCGCGCCCCACGGATCGTCCTCGTCCTCCAGGAAGTGGAGGACGGCGACGAGCAGGAGCGCGGTGGGCCGTTCGAGGTCCAGCAGCGAGGCGAGCTCGGGGCTGTCGAGGATCTGGCGCGGCTTGCGCAGATCGCCGTTGAGGGCGGCGGACCGCTCGTCGCCGTCGAGTACGGCCCGGCTGTGCGCGACGGCCACCGGGTCGTGGTCGACGGACACGACCCGGGCCTCGGGGCTGGCCTTGCGGGCCACTTCATGGACGTTGCCGAACGCCGGAATGCCGGAGCCGATGTCGAGGAACTGCGTGACGCCCTCGCCCACCGCGTAATTCACGGCCCTGCGCATGAACGCCCGGTTCGCTTGCACGATCTTGGGGAGGCCCGGCATGAACTCCATGGCCTTGCGCGCCGCTTCCCGGTCGACTTCGAAATTGTGCGAGCCGCCCAGGTAGTAGTCGTGAATGCGGGACACGCTCGGCACCGATATGTCGATGCCCTGCGGGGCCCAGGCGGGACGCTCCATCGATGTCTCCAACAAGTCGCCACGGGGGAGTTCGGCCATGTCCATGGCCAGTGTTCGAGCCGAGGCTACTGATCGCCCGCCAAGAGAGCGAGTCGAAACGGAAATTAGCGGTCCGTTCTTGGTCACACGCCGATGTGCATTGACGCATTGCCCCCGGCTCATGCAGCCGGCCCGTCGGCACGCGGGGGACGTGCGACGGGCCGGCCGGGCCGGAGGCGGCGTGGGGACTACTTGGGCGCTCCGACCGGCTTGCCCTCCGGCGAGATCGCGTACCAGGTCCCGCCGACGCCCTGGCCGTTGGTGTCGCCGGGCTTGGTGTCGCCCGCGAAGGTGTAGAGCGGCCAGCAGTCGATCGTCTGCTGCTTGATTCCGTCCGGGCGGTTGAAGGTCACGAATCCCTTCTTGAGGATTCCCTCGGTGTCGTTCTTGGAGACGGGGGCGACAACCGGCCACTTCTTGAGGCAATCGCCGGTGCAGGCCGTCTTCATCGGCCAGGCGGAGTCCTTCTGGAAGCGGTAGACGGTCATGCCGTTCTTGTCGACGACGACATCGCCGAGCTTGGGGTCCTTGCGCACGGACAGTCCGGCCAGGTCGGCGGCCTCGCCGCCCTTTTCGCCGCCCTCTTCAGCGCCCTCTCCCGCTCCCGCGCCCTCTTCCGCGGCGCCGCCGGCGGCCGCCTTCTTTCCGTCGGGCGCCGCGGCGTACCAGGTGCCGCCGACGCCCTGGCCCTTGGCGTCACCGGGCTTGGCGTCCTTGGCGTAGCGGTACATCGGCCAGCCGGCGATGGTGAGCTGCTTGGAGCCGTCGGCCCTGGTCACCTCGCCGAGCAGGGACGGGTCGACGCCCGGCGCGGCCGACGCGCCGCCCGCGGCCACGACGGGCCACGCCTTGGCGCAGTCGCCCTCGCAGTTCGACTTCGGGGGGCTGGGGGTGTCCTTCTCGAAGCGGTACAGGGTCATGCCGGCGCTGTCGGTGAGGACCTTGCCGAGCTCCTTGCTGTCCCATACCGCCAGCTGGCCCGCGGGCTTGGCGGCGGCCTGCTGGGCCGCGCCTCCGCCCGATCCGTAGCCGCCGCCGCCGGCGGCGGGCTGCTGCGCGGGGTTAGCGGCTCCGACCGCCTGGCCGTTGGGGTTCTCCACGCCCTTCTCCTGACCGCACGCCGTCGTCAGCGCGAGTACGGCCGCCGCAGTCACCGCGAGCGAGGCGTTCCGCCAGGTGTTCATGTCCACTCCCCAGTCCATCACGTCAGTTGCGGCGCCATTGAGTGCGCCGTTCATGGCCCTAGGTACGGACGTGGGGGCTCGCTGTGTTCAACGCGCTCGGAAAATTCTTGGGGCGGCGAACACGAAACGGAGAAATCCCTACCCCATCAGGGGAATTCACCCCACAACGGAATGGCTTGAACTCGTCCCCACCACAACCGTCCCAGCAGCGTCAGGAGTCACTCGGGGACCGTTCCCGGGGCCGTTGTGGGGGGTGTCGCGGCGAAGCGGTCGAGCGCGCCGAGCAGCAGCGCGCGCATCGTCTCGCTGCCCTGGTGCCCGGAGTCGTCGACGACGACCAGCTCCGCGTCGGGCCAGGCGCGGGCGAGCTCCCAGGCGGTGTGGAGCGGCGAGCTCAGATCGTGGCGGCCGTGGAGCAGCACGCCGGGGATCCCCGTCAGCCGGCCCGCCTCCCGGATCAGGGCGCCCTCCTCCAGCCAGGCCCCGTGCGCGAAGTAGTGGGCGGCGATGCGCACGAACGCGAGCCTCGCCGCCGAGGCGCGGCCGGTGTAGGGGTCGGGCGAGCCGTCGGGCTCCAGGGAGAGCACGGCGTCCTCCCAGCGGCACCAGTCGGCCGCCGCCTTCTCCCGTACCGCCGGATCGGGGTCCTCCATCAGGCGCGCGTACGCGGCGACCAGCTCGCCCGCGCCCCCTTCGCCGCTCACGCCGCCCAGGCCGTCCAAGCCGGCCAGACCGTCCGGGCCCTCCGCGGCCCCCGCGGCGGCCCTGAACGCCTCCCACTGGGCGGGGAAGAAGCGGCCGACGCCGCGGTATAGCCAGTCGGTCTCGGACCGCCGGGTGGTGGTGACGCCGTTGACGACGATCGCCGAGACCCGCTCCGGATGCCGTTGGGCGTAGGCGAGGAGCAGCGTCGAGCCCCAGGAGCCGCCCAGCAGCAGCCAGCGCTCGATGCCCAGGTGCTCGCGCAGCCGCTCCATGTCGGCGAGGAGATGGACGGTGGTGTTGTGCCGCATGTCGGTCGCCGGGTCGCCGGCGTGCGGGGTGCTGCGTCCGCAGCCACGCTGGTCGAAGAGGACGACGCGGTAGCGGTCGGGGTCGAAGCACCGGCGTGCGCTCTCGGCGCGGCCGGACCCGGGCCCGCCGTGGACGACGACCGCGGGCCTGCCCTCGGGGCTGCCGCAGACCTCCCAGTACACGTGGTTTCCGTCGCCGACGTCGAGCATCCCCTGCTCGTACGGCTCGATCGGCGGATACAGCTCGGCCATGCGCCGGCTCCCCTTCCAGGCGGTGCGCGAAGATCCATGTACGCGCACACACTACGGAGGCCGCCGCCCGTCGCCCCTTCTCATCGGCCGCCCGTCGCCCTTTCTCATCCGCCGCCCGGATCGACACTCCGACACGCCCGAGCGTCCACCGGTCGGGGGACGGGCTATGACCCATTCGCCCGACCCCGATAGCGGACGAAAGCCGCGGCTCATAGCGTTTCGATCATCGAGGTGCACTTCCCGACTCTTGTGGAAACCAGTTCCGCAGCTGCTCCTCGGAGATCCGGAGGATTCGCCATGCGCGCCATACGTGCCGCGTCCGCCGCTCTGCTGGGAGTGGCCTCGCTCGCGCTGACCGCCCCCACCGCCGCGGCGGCGCCGAGCGTGAACAACACCCCGTACGACTTCCGCATCACCCCGTCGACGGTCGCGGCCGGCGGGCGGGTCACGCTCACGGCGGGCGGGTGCCCCCAGACGGCCACCGCGTCCTCCGGCATCTTCGACACCGTCAACATCCCGGTGAACGGCTCCGCGACGGCCACGGTCGACTGGGACGCGCGGCCCGGCGGCGTGTTCTCGGTGAGCTTCGCCTGCGGCTCGGCCACCGCGTCCCTCGATCTGACCATCGCGGGCGGCACCACCCGTCCGACCGCCCGCTCCACCACGGTCTCGCCCTCGGGCGTCCAGGGCGGCCTGGGCGGCAGCATCGGCGGGATGAACGCCGGCGAGGTCGCCGCGGGCACCGCGCTCGTCGTGGCCGCGGCCACGGGCGTCGTCTACTTCGTCCGCCGCCGGTCCGAGACCCGCCAGCACTGAGCGGCCGATGCCGCCCGTCCCCGGGGCTCCCCGAAACGCCCGTCGCCCCGAGTCCTGGCCTGGACTCGGGGCGACGGGCGGTGGGGGCCGACCGGGAGGTTCGGCCGATCAGACCTTTCCGCTGACCAGACGGCGGCGACGGGCGACGAACACGCCGCCGCCGACCGCTGCCGTGGCGACGAGGCCGACGCCGATCGCCATCTCGGTGGAGCTGGGGCCGACCGAGCCGCCGAGACCGCCCTGTGCGCCCCGGCCGGAGAGCACGGTGAAGTGGGCGGACGCCACCGACGAGTTGTCGTTGCACCGGACCGCCAGGCTGTACTGGCCCGGCGTCGCGTTGTCGTTGATCCGCGCGATGGCCGTCGCCGTGCCCGAACGGCTGTCGGAGAGGTTGACCTGCCGGAAGGCGTTGGACGTGACCGTCCCACCGCGGTCGCAGCCCTGGACCGTGATCGTCAGGGTGCCGCCCGGGTGGACGGACTGGGGATTGACGTTGACATTGATGGGGCCGTTGCCGCCCTGGCCGTCGCCGCCGGCGGCGGCCAGAGGGGCAGAGAGCCCGACGACCGCGCAGGCGGCCGCGGCCACTGCGAAAGCGCGTGAAGCACGCATCGTTGAACCTCCTGTTGAAAGGCGCCCCAAAGCCGTGCTCCGGGAAATTCGACGAGTACGCCTTTCATGACGAACCCTCACTGGGCCCAACAGAAGCCGCATTTCGGCACTGGTCCACTACGGTGAGCGACACGCCGACGACGCGCCGGGAGGAGCCGACGGAGCCGCAGGTCACAGACCGCCAGAACCTTTTATCGGACTGATGCCTCGGATGGGCCAGCACGACGGGCCCGCCACCCGTTCGCCTCTCTCTCCTCGCCGCCCGGGCGCAGCGCGCTTACGTTGCGTTCAGACGCTGCGAAGGGAGAACTATGGGCCTGCACTACGGCGGCTCGGAGTCGAGGAGACGCTCGCCCTGGGGCGCGCTGGCCCTCGCTCTGCTCAGCGGGGTGGCGTTGATAAGGAACGGCGTGGACGTCGCGCTGGGCCCGCCCCAGCCCGCCGCGCTGGCGAGCAGCGCCCAGGGCGAGACCTTCCTCCCGGTCCCGATGGAGCCGCTGCCGTACTCCCCCGCGGCCCGGGTGAGCATCCCCTCGATCAGCGTGGACGCCCCGCTCATGGACGTCGGCCTGGACCAGGACGGCTGGATCCAGGCGCCCCCGGCGCAGGACCCCAACATCGCCGGCTGGTACCAGAACGGCATCTCCCCCGGCCAGCGCGGCACCGCGGTCGTCGTCGGCCACGTCGACAACCTGTCCGGGCCCGCCGTCTTCTACGGACTCGGCGCCATCGAGAAGGGCCAGCAGATCGACGTGGCCCGGCTCGACGGCAAGACCGCGGTCTTCGAGGTGTACGGCGTGGAGGTCTTCGCCAAGCACGACTTCCCGGGCGTTCGGGTGTACGGCGACACCGGGCAGGCCGAGCTGCGGGTCATCACCTGCGGCGGCGGCTACTCGAAGGCGAACGGCTACGACGGGAACGTCGTGGTCTTCGCCCGCATGGTCAAGACCTACTGACCGCCGGGGCACCGCTCCCTGCGCACGCGTCCGGGCCGCGGCCGCCGCGCCCCTCACCGCGGCGGCACGGTCATCCGGTACCCGTCCTCCAGCAGCTCCGGCAGATACCGGCGCAGCGCCGTCACGCTCCCCGAGCGGTCGCCGCCCGCGTCGTGCGACAGGACGATCACCCCGGGGCCGGCCCCGGCCCGCACCCTTTTGACGATCGCGCCGGCGCCGGGCTCGGTCCAGTCGAGCGTGTCGAGGGTCCAGGCGAGGGGCTCCATGCCGAGCTCCGCGCCGATCTCGAAGGAGTGCCGGTTCCACGCGCCGAAGGGCGCCCGGTACCAGAGCGGCGCCTCGCCCAGCGTCTTCTCGATCACCTCGCTGGTGCGGCCCAGCTCCTCGCGGATGGCCGACGGCGGCAGCTTGGGGATCAGCGGATGCGACCAGGAGTGGTTGCCGACGACATGGCCGTCGTCGGCCATCTCGCGCAGCAGGTCGCGGTTGTCGACGGCCATCTCGCCGCAGACGAAGAACATCGCGCGCACGCCGTGGCGGCGCAGCGTGCTGAGGATGCCCGGGGTGTAGCGGGGGTCGGGCCCGTCGTCGAAGGTGAGGACCATGTCGCGGCCCGCGTCGGAGATCCTCTCGAAGGGCCTCTTGCGCACCGGCGGCAGCGCGCGGCGGAGCTGGGGCGGTCCGTGCCCCGTCATCGGCTGGAGGCGGTAGGAGGTCGCCTTCAGCGGCGGTCCCGCGGCGGCCGGGACCGGACCGGGCGCCGGACTCGGGGACGGCCCCGCCGCCGGACTCGGGGCGGCGCGGCCGCGAGCGGTCTGCGCCCGGTCGGTGAAGAGCAGCCCGAGGGTGGCGGCTGCACCGAGGCATGCGGCGGCCTGGAGCACCGACCGCCGTCCGAGCGGCATCTGATCCTTTTTCATGACCAACTGCTCGCATGGCTTACGCGCCGTGAGCCCCATCCACACCGGCCGCCCCGCCGAAACTACCCGAAGAGAGCAGTACGGGACGGCAGCCGACCGACGCGGTCAGCGCCCCTCTCACGCATCGCCGTCAGCGCCCGCCTCGCGTCGTCGTCAGCGCCCGCCTCGCATCGCGGGCCAACGCCCCTCGCGGGTCGCGGTCAGCCGCGGCGCACCAGCGGGAAGGGCAGCGTCTCACGGATCGTCAGCCCGGTGAGGAACATGACGAGCCGGTCGACCCCGATGCCCAGCCCGCCGGTCGGCGGCATGGCGTACTCCAGCGCGTCCAGGAAGTCCTCGTCGAGCTCCATCGCCTCCGGGTCGCCGCCCGCCGCGAGCAGCGACTGCGCGGTGAGCCGGCGCCGCTGCTCCACCGGATCGGTCAGCTCCGAGTAGGCGGTGCCCAGCTCGGTGCCGAAGGCGACCAGGTCCCAGCGCTCGGCGAGCCGAGGATCGCGCCGGTGCTGGCGGGTCAGGGGGGATACGTCGGTGGGGAAGTCCTTGTAGAAGGTGGGCGCCTTGGTGCGCTCCTCGACGAGCCGCTCGTACATCTCCAGCACCACGTCGCCGCGCGTGTCGTCGGGCGTGTGCGGCACGCCCGCCTGGTCGCAGAGTCGGCGCAGCGCCTGTTCGTCCGTGTCGGCGTCGACCTCCTCGCCCAGCGCCTCGGACACCGCTCCGTACAGCGTCTTGACCGGCCAGGGGCCGGAGATGTCGTGCTCGACGAGCTTGCCGTCGGGGCCCGCCTTGTGCGCGACCGGGGATCCGAAGGCGGCGGTCGCCGCGCCCTGGATCAGCTCGCGGGTCAGGTCGAGCATCACGTCGTAGTCGGCGAACGCCTGATACGCCTCGAGCATCGTGAACTCGGGGTTGTGCTTGTAGGAGACGCCCTCGTTGCGGAAGGTGCGGCCCATCTCGAAGACCTTCTCCATGCCGCCCACGCACAGCCGCTTCAGATACAGCTCGGGGGCGATGCGCAGATAGAGGTCGAGGTCGTAGGCGTTGATGTGCGTGGTGAAGGGGCGGGCGTTCGCGCCGCCGTGGATCTGCTGCAGCATCGGCGTCTCGACCTCGAGATAGCCGCGGTCCAGCAGGCCCTGCCGCAGCGCCTGCACGGCCGTCGAGCGGTGGCGCACCACGTCCCGGGCGATGGGGCTGGCGACCAGGTCCAGATAGCGGCGGCGGACCCGGGCCTCGGGGTCGGCCAGACCGCGCCGCTTGTCGGGCAGCGGGCGCAGGCACTTGCCGGTCAGCTGCCACTGCGCGACGAAGACCGAGAGCTCGCCCTTGTCGCTGACGCCGATCTCGCCGGTCGCGGTGATGTGGTCGCCGAAGTCGACGTCGGAGGTGAACTTCTTCAGCACCTCCGCTCCCGCGCCGTCGCGGGTGAGGACCAGCTGGAGGTCGCCCGACCAGTCGCGCAGCACCGCGAAGACGACGCCGCCCAGGTCGCGTACGACCATCACCCGCCCCGCCACGGTCGCCTGCCCGCCGCTGCGGGCGCCGGGGACCGGGTCGGGGTGCGCGGCGCGGATCTCGCCGAGGGTCATGGTGCGCTTCGCGATGCCCACGGGGTACGGGTCGACGCCGTCCGCGCGCAGCCGGTCCAGCTTGCGGTGGCGGATGCGGACCTGCTCGGGCAGCCGCTGCTCCTGGAGCTCCGCGGGCGAGTCCGGCCCGACCAAGCCGAGCGAGTCGATGGACGGCAGCCCGGCGGTGGTGACGGGGCTGACCACGCCCCTGGGCCGGCCCCTGCCCTTCCCCCAGAGCTTGCGCAGGCTCGGCACGGACACGAAGCCCTCGGCGATCCCGGAGGCGAGGCCGACCCGGGCCAGGGAGCCCGCGTCGCCGAAGCAGAGGAAGCGGGGATACCACTCCGGCTGGTACTTGACGTTGGACCGGTACAGCGCCTCCAGCTGCCACCACTTGGAGAAGAAGAGCAGCAGTCTGCGCCAGAGCCGCAGGACCGGGCCCGCGCCGATGCGGGCGCCCTCCTCGAAGGCGGAGCGGAAGACGGCGAAGTTGAGGGAGATCCGGCGGATGCCGAGCTTGCCGGCCTGTCCGCACAGTTCGGCGACCATGAACTCCATGACGCCGTTGGGCGCGGTGCGGTCACGGCGCATCAGATCGAGCGACACGCCGTCCCGGCCCCAGGGCACGAAGGAGAGCAGGGCGATCAGGTCGCCCTTGTCGTCGAAGGCCTCGACGAGCAGGCAGTCGCCGTCGGCCGGGTCGCCGAGCCGGTCGAGCGCCATCGAGAAGCCGCGCTCGGTCTCGGTGTCGCGCCAGGCGTCGGCCTTGTCGACGATGCGCCGCATCTCCTCCTCGGTCAGGGCCGAGTGGCGGCGGACGCGGGTGGCGGCCCCGGTCCGCTTGACGCGGTTGACGGCCTGCCGGGTGACGCGCATGTCGCGGCCGTCCAGATCGAACCGGGCGACCTGCAAGATCGCTTCGTCGCCGAGCTGGATCGCGCCGAGCCCCGAGCGGGCGAAGACGCGCGCGCCCTCCTCGGAGGCGCCCATGACGGCCGGGGCCCAGGCGTACCGTCGGGCGACCTCGAGCCAGGCCTCAATGGCGGGGGTCCACGCCTCGCGGTCGCCGACCGGGTCGCCGCTCGCGAGGGCGACGCCCGCCTCGACGCGGTAGGTGACGGCCCCCTTGCCGTTGGGCGAGAAGACGACGGCCTTGTCGCGGCGGGTGGCGAAGTAGCCGAGCGAGTCCTGGGAGCCGTACGCGCCGAGCAGCGCCCTGATGCGGGGCTCCTCGTCGCCGTGCAGGGCCGCCTCCATGCGCTGCGAGCGAAAGAGCGTGGCGGCGGCGCTGAGCAGGGCGATCGCGCCGAACAGGCCGAGGAGGAAGAAGAGCGGGCGAGGCGGCGTCCCGTCGAACTGGTCGCCGGAGGCCAGCCCGCCGAGAACCCGGTTGGCGGCCCACAGCAGCCGCTGGTCGCTGGGGAGCGTGCCGGGGAAGGCCTCCACCAGACCCCAGCCGACCAGCACGCCGACGGCGAGCCCGAGGACGAGCACGAGCAGCGCGCGCAGCAGGGCGCCGCGCCGGGTCCGGGCGTAGAACTCCCCGCGCGCCAGGATCAGGATCGCCAGCGCGATCAGGCACACCACGAGGTTGGGGAGCCAGCTCCATTCGTGGTCGAAGGCCAGCACCAGCACATCGGCGATCACCAGCAGCGCCAGATAGGCGACGACGAGCCACCACGCCGCCTTCTTGCGGGCGCCGATCGCGGCGGCGAGCAGCAGCAGGAAGACGGCGTAGGCGAGGTTCGCGCTCACGGGGACGGCGACGCGGTCCAGGAACTCCACGACGGGGCGCAGCACATGCCGAAGCCATGGAATGAGCGAGATGAGGACGCAGAACACCCCGAGCAGGGCGAAGAACATCGCGAACGCCCCGGGCACCCTGCTCTGCCAGCCGCTCCGGGTGGGAGCGAGCTCCTCCACGGTGACACTCATGCTCAGCACTCTAGGGAGAGCGCCCTCGGGCCGCCTGTCGGGAGCGGCTAGCCTCGAAGGCGTGACAGAGCAGCAGCCCCAGCAGCAGCCGCACCGGTTCGAACGCGGTACGGACGGCCCGAAGGTGATCGTCGTCGGGGTGGACGGATCCGACTCCTCCCTGCGCGCGGCGGCGTACGCGAGCGGGCTGGCCCGGCGGCAGAACGCCCTGCTGGCCATCGTGTACGTCCAGCCGGTGATGCCGGCGGGCGCGGCGCTGGGCGCGCCGGTGGCCGGCACGACCGAGGAGATCGCCGAGGAGCTGGCGGCCGAGATCCGCACGGCCGCCGAGCGGGTGAGAGGGATCTGGGACGTCCGCTGGGAGTTCCACACCTTCCGCGGCGATCCGTACAGCGGTCTGGTGGCCGCCGCCGACGATCTGAAGGCGGACGCGGTGGTGGTGGGCGCGTCGGAGTCGGCGGGGCACCGGCTGATCGGCTCGGTGGCGGTCCGGCTGGTGAAGGCGGGGCGCTGGCCGGTGACGGTGGTTCCGTAGCGGGGGCTGGGTGCGGGGGAACGCGGGGGCGCCGGCCGCGGGGACCGGTCGGGTGTCCGCTGGCCGGTGGCAGTGGTTCTGTAGCGGGAGCTGGCGGAGGGTGAACGTCAGCCGCTGTCCGCCGAACGGCCTAGCGGCTTGGCGGCTCAACGGCCCTTGGTGAGGCCGTCCTCGGCACCGCCGCGGCCCAGTACCGCCTCCCGGATCGCCGACTGGGCCTGCTTGTACTCCTCGGGGCCCTCGCCGCCGCTCAGCGCGGCGGGCAGGTTGACGACCCGTCCGGCTTCCGTGTCCATCCACTGCGGGATGAACTCCGCCCGGCTCACCCTCCAGCGCTCGCCGTGGGTCCTGGGCGGCGCGAAGGTGAAGCGCCCGATGGAGCTCTGGTTGCCGCGGGGGTCGGGAGCGCCCGAGTAGTTGATCATCGTTCCGGCGATCTGGTCGCCCATGCCGTAGACGACCCAGGTGCCGTTGACCTTCTCGTACGCCTGCGGGACATGGGCGTGGGTGCCCAGGATCAGATCGATGTCCGGCCGGCCGTCGGTCCTGGAGGCGGTGAGCACCCTGCCGAGGCTCAGCTGCTGGCCGTCGGGGTCGGTCTCCCACTCCGTGCCCCAGTGCAGGCTCACGACCACGACGTCCGCGCCGGCCCGCCGGGCGGCCCGGGCGTCCTCGACGATCTTCCTCTCGTCGATGAGGTTGACGGCCCAGGGCTGCCCCTCGGGCATCGGGTAGTCATTGGTGCCAAAGGTATAGGCCAGTTGGGCGACCCAGGCGCCTCCGGCGGTGAGCCAGGCGGGGCGTTCGGCCTCGGCGGCCGTGCGGGCGGACCCCGCGTGCTGGACGCCCGCCTCGTCGAGGGCGTCGAGCGTACGGCGCACTCCGGCGGCGCCGTCGTCGAGGGCGTGGTTGGAGGCGGTGGAGCAGGAGTCGTAGCCGGCGTCGGCGAGGGCCCAGGCGATCTGCGGCGGCGACTTGAAGGCGGGGTAGCCGGTGTAGTCGCCGTTCTCGCCGTACACGGTCTCCATATGACAGATGGCCAGGTCCGCGCCGGAGACGACGGGCTTGACCCCGGCGAGCATCGGACGGAAGTCGTAGCCGTCGCCCGCAGCGTCCAGCTTCGCCTGGCGGATGACGGAGTCGTGCGGGAGCACGTCGCCGGTGGCGACGAGGGTGAAGCCGCGCAGGCCGGGGGCGCCGTGGGGGGCGGTGGCGGGCGGAGCGGACCCCCCGCGGGGCGGCTCGGAGGCGGAGTCCTGCGCTCCGGCGCAGCCGGCGGCGGTTCCGAAGAGTACGGCGGCGAAGGCAGCCGTTCGGTGGGGGGCGCGCTTGGTCATCGGCCGGGCTCCGTACCGTGCGAATGCGGATAAATAGGATTATCTGAATTCACAGGGGAGGAGAGGCCGAGTCAAGCGACAAGCCGACCCGCTCCGGGAGAGGACCCCTTCGGCCCGGCCCGGCTTGCTCCGGCCGACCGTTCGCCGCACCATTCGTCGCTCGGTGCGACCGCTCGGCGACGACAGCGGTACGCGGGCTGTCCCCGCGCGCCCGGATGCGCTCGTATACGCCAGGTAGCGGCGGACTCTGCGCGAAAGGGTGTTGGCAATGGCGACGGCGACGGCTACCGCGTCCGCCTCGGGGGCGACGACGACCGACGAGCGGGCCATGGCGGAACTGCAGCGCGAACACGGCCCCGCGCTGCTGAGCTTCCTGGTCAACCTGACCTATGGAGACCAGCAGCGAGCGGAGGACCTGCTCCAGGAGACGCTCGTGCGGGCCTGGCAGCATCCGGAGGCGTTCGACGCGCCGTACGAGTCGATGCGGCCGTGGCTCTTCACGGTCGGCCGCCGTCTCGCGATCGACGCGCGCCGCTCACGGATGGCGCGGCCGACCGAGATCGGCGACGGGGTGCTGGCGACGACCGCGGACCCGGCGGACGTCACCGAGAGCGCGGTGGCGGCGCTCGACGTCCGCGCGGCGGTCGACTCGCTGAGCCCGGAGCACCGGGCCGTGCTTGTGCAGATCTATTTCCACGGGCTGAGCGTGAACGAGGCGGCGCAGGCGCTGGGCATACCGCCGGGGACGGTCAAGTCCCGCTCCCACTACGGGCTGCGGGCGCTGGCGCGGTGCCTGCCGGGGTACAGCAGGGCGGGGTCGGCGCGGGGTCGCGCGAGCTGACCTCGCCTCAATCGCCGGCGGGCTGGTGTGGGGGCTCAGCCCCCAGACCCCCGCGCCTCAAACGCCGGCGGGGCTGAGATTGCCGGCCTTGAGGCGCGGGCGGCTGTCTCTCGACCGGCAGCGAGGGGCGGAGGTCCGCCTCAAACGCCGACGGGGCTGGAATGGCCCGCCGCCTTGGGCCGAGGTCCGCCTCAAACGCCGGCTGGGCTGAAAATGCCGGCCTCGGGGCGCGGGCGGCCGTCTCTACATCGGCAGCGGGACTGAAAATGCCGGCCTCGGGGAGCGCGGGCGGGGCGCGTCAGACGGCGCGTGGGCGGCAGGCTCGGGAGCGTCACGTCTGTCCCGGGGGACCCGGTGGTGGTCTAGTCCCCCTCGGGTTTCGTCGCGCAGGCGACAGTATGCGAAACCTCACGCTCAAGTTGAGTAAATCCGCATCCTCAGCCGTGTCTCACGGTGGAGGCTCGTCGTCGAGTCGGCATACGAAGTCGTCCGGGGAGAGGGTGGAGAGGGTGCAGCCCGAAAGCACGAACGGCACCAGCGGAGGCGGGCTGGCGATTCCCATCGCGTGGCTCTGCGCCGAGTACATCGCCGACGAGATGCTGCGCACGGGAGCTCTGGTGGAGACCGGCTCGCTGGAGTTCCGGGCCGGCAGACAGACGCTCGCGCTGACGATCTATCTCTGCGACAGCGCGGACGAGCTCGCGGGCGTCAGAGCCGTCGCCCGTATCGACGAGTGGCTCTCCCTGACCTCGTACGGCCATCCCTGGCAGGAGTGGGTGCAGGAGCGGCTGGCCGCCCGCGAGGAGCACGAGCGGCATCTCGACGGGGGCTGGGACCCGGATCTCGCGCTCGCGCGGGACGCCTGGAGCTGGCTGCGGATGACGGAGCTGCTGGCGGCCGACCTCGGCGACAGCGAGCCGTGGTACTCGCCCGACCCGACGGCCGCGAGCGTCGACGAGGCCGCGCAGATATGGACTCCGGCCTGGGAGCTGGGGCTGCCGCTGAGCCACCTGGCCATCCACCTCTTCTGAGCCGGGAGCCGAGCCGGGCGCCGGGCCGGGCGCGCGAGCTCAGCCCGAGGACCGGCGGCCCGCCGACTCGTGGACGCCCGCACGGTACTTGGGGATCCGGACCGTGATCTTCATGCCCGCGCCGACGCCCGTCTCGATGACGAGCCCGTGCTCGTCCCCGTACACCTGGCGCAGCCGTTCGTCGACGTTGCAGAGCCCGACCCCCGACGACGCCGTCCGCTCCCCCGCGAGGATCCCGCGCAGCACCGCCGGGTCCATGCCCACGCCGTCGTCCTCGATGGTCACCATCGCCTCCGCGCCCGCGTCCTGCGCCGCTATGGTGACCCGGCACTCGCCCCTGGAGTCCTCCAGGCCGTGCTTGACGGCGTTCTCCACCAGCGGCTGAAGGCACAGGAACGGCAGGGTCACCGGCAGCACCTCCGGGGCGACCTGGAGGGTCACCTTGAGCCGGTCGCCGAATCGGGCCCCGGCGAGCGCCAAGTACTGCTCTATGGAGCGCAGTTCGTCGGCGAGGCTGGTGAACTCGCCGTGCCTGCGGAAGGAGTAGCGGGTGAAGTCGGCGAACTCCAGCAGCAGCTCGCGCGCCCGCTCGGGGTCGGTGCGGACGAAGGAGGCTATGGCGGCGAGCGAGTTGAAGATGAAGTGGGGCGAGATCTGGGCGCGCAGGGCGCGGATCTCCGCCTCGATGAGCCGGGTGCGGGAGCGGTCGAGCTCGGCCAGCTCCAGCTGCACGGAGACCCAGCGCGCCACCTCGGCGGCGGCCCGCACGCGGACGGCCGACTCCCGCGACCCATAGGCGACGAGCGCGCCGAGCACACCCTCCTCCCCGGTCAGCGGGGCGATCACAGCCCAGCGCAGCGGGCACTGAAGGTCCTCGCACTCGGTGTGCACGCTCTGGCTGCGCCCGGTATCCAGCATCTCGGCGACGCGCTCCATCACCCCCTGCCGGTGGTGGTCGGCGCCGGGCCCGTCCCAGGCGAGCACGGACTCCCGGTCGGTCAGGCAGAGCGCCTCGGTGCCCAGCAGGGAGCGCAGCCGCCGGGCGGCCTTGCGCGCGGTGTCCTCGGTGAGCCCGGCGCGCAGCGGGGGCGCGGCGAGGGAGGCGGTGTGCAGGGTGTGGAAGGTGGCGCGTTCGACGGGGGTGCCGAGGTCGAGGTCGGGCCGGGCGCCCCGGCGCGCGGTCAGCCGGCCCAGTACGACGCCGACCGCCAGCAGCACCGCGCCCGCCGCCGCGAGGGCGGCTAGCCCCGTCCCGTTCATCGTGCCGCTCCTTCGGACTCCAGCCCCGTCCCGTTCATCGTGGCGCTCCTTCGGGCTGGGGTCTGCCGACGAGGTCCTCGGGCAGGTGGAGCCGCGCGAGGATCGCGGTCGCGCCGGGCGGCACATGGCGCTGGGTGGCCAGGGACACGACGACCATGGTCACAAAGCCCAGCGGCACCGACCACACGGCCGGCCAAGCCATCAGAGTGTGCGCCCAGCCCTCGGGGGCGAGCCCCGCGCGGGTGGCCATCACCGCCGTGAGCGCGGACCCGCCGCCGACCACGAGCCCCGCGCCCGCGCCGGGCGGGGTGAGCCGCCGCCACCAGATGCCCAGCACCAGCAGCGGGCAGAACGAGGACGCGGAGACGGCGAAGGCGAGCCCCACCGCGTCGGCGACCGGCACGTTGGTGGCCACCACGCTCACCCCGAGCGGCACCGCCATGGCGAGGACGGTCGCCAGCCGGAAGTGCCGTACGCCGCGCGAGGGCAGCACGTCCTGGGTGAGCACCCCGGCGACGGACATGGTCAGCCCGGAGGCCGTCGACAGGAACGCGGCGAACGCCCCGCCCGCCAGCAGCGCGCCCAGCAGATCCCCGGCGAGCCCGCCGACGATCCGGTCGGGCAGCACCAGCACCGCGGCGTCCGCGTCGCCGGTGAGGGCGAGTTCGGGCGTGTAGATCCGGCCGAGCGCGCCATAGACAGGCGGCAGCAGATAGAACGCCCCGATCAGCCCGAGGACGACCAGCGTGGTGCGGCGCGCGGCGCGGCCGTTGGGGCTGGTGTAGAAGCGGACGGCGACATGCGGGAGCCCCATAGTGCCCAGGAACGTGGCGAGGATGAGCCCGTACGTCGCGTACAGCTGGTAGCCGTCCCGGCCCCCGGACAGCGGCTGCGACCAGCTGACCGGGTCCGCTCCCGACGACGCCCGCTCGGGCGCCCGCGCGCCCCGGGGGAACTCCAGCGTGGTCCCGGCCGCGATGCGGTGCGTGCTGGCGTCGAGGGTGACGACGCGGTCCTCGTACCGCACCCCGTCGACGGCGCCGGACACGGTGAGGGTCAGCGGCTCGTCGACGTCGACGCGGACGGTGTCGTCGATCCGTACGGCGGTGTGCTCGCGGAAGACGGCGGGCGCGTCGAAGCCGGCGCGGGGCGCGTCGTCGCCCGCCCAGGCGGCGACGAGGAAGAGGGCGGGCACCAGCAGGGCGGTGAGCTTGAGCCAGTACTGGAAGGCCTGGACGAAGGTGATGCTGCGCATGCCGCCCGCCGCGACGGCCCCGGTGACGACGAAGGCGACGACGAGCCCGCCGACCCAGCCGGGCGCGCCCGTCAGGATCTCCAGGGTCAGCCCCGCGCCCTGGAGCTGCGGCAGCAGATAGAGCCAGCCGATGCCGACGACGAAGAGGCTGGCGAGGCGGCGTACGGCGGCCGACTCGAGACGGGCCTCGGCGAAGTCGGAGAGGGTGTACGCCCCCGAGCGGCGCAGCGGGGCCGCGACGAGGACGAGGAGGACGAGGTAGCCGGCGGTGTAGCCGACCGGGTACCAGAGCATGTCGGGGCCCTGGAGGAGGACCAGTCCCGCGATGCCGAGGAAGGAGGCGGCGGAGAGGTACTCGCCGCTGATGGCGGCGGCGTTGAGGCCGGGCTTGACGGTGCGGGAGGCGACGTAGAAGTCGGAGGTGGTACGGGATATGCGCAGTCCCAGCGCGCCGATGAGCACGGTGGCGAGGACCACGACGGTGACGGCGGCCACCGCGTAGGCCTGGTTCACGCTGTTCCCCCCGGCACGCGTCAGCGCCCTTCGACGAGCCGGGTGAAGTCGCGTTCGTTGCGCTCGGCCCGGCGTACGTACCAGCGGGCGGTCAGCCACAGCACCGGGTAGGCGGCCACGCCGAGGGACGCCCACACGAACGGCTCGATCGAGGCGAGCGACCCGCCGAAGGCGGCGGGGAGCGCGAAGAGCAGCGGCAGCGTGCCGACGACCAGGGCGAGCGCGCCGAGAGCCCAGAGCGCGGCCCGCAGCTGGCTGCGCATCAGCGAGCGGACATAGGTGGCACCGAGCGTCGTCTGCTCGCTGATCTCGGACCGGGCCGGGGCGTGGCCGGGCGCGCGCCGGGCGCCGCGCGGCACTCCGGTGACCACCTCACGGCGGGGCTGCTGCTCTGCAGACATCGTCGTCCGCTCCCACGTCTGTCGGCTGACTCTCGGGAGCGTGGAGTCTACGCAGGGGCGATGACCTGCGGTAGAGACCAGCGTGCCGCGAGGGCGCGGGGCGCCGGCACGGCGAAGGGGCCGCCGCTCAGCGGCCCGTGCGCTGGGCGCAGTCGCTCAGCGCGATCTCCAGCTCGACATAGGACTCCTCGGCCCGGCGGAAGGCGACTTCGAGGGCTGCCTCGGCGCGGGGGCCGACCAGTCCCCGCGCCGAGACCTGGATCTCGTACAGCACGTCCGCCCAGCGCCCTGCGGCGCTCTTGGCCGTGGCGAGCAGCGTCTCGAGGTCGCCGGCGCTGGACACCGGGGTGGCCGGCAGGCTCCGGAGCTCCGCCAGCAGTGCTTCGATGTCGGACATCAGGCCCCTTCTCCGCTTGCCCGATCAAGGTTAGGCGCCGGCCGGGGAGGGCCGCGGCCGAATCCATGAGCGGCTCGGTGGGCGGGGGACGCCCGTCGCCGTGCGGCGGGCGCGGGGCGGCGAGCGGCTGCGCGGGGCGGTCGAACGGTCAGGCACGGGTCACCGGTTGAACGGTCGGGCACGGGGTCCTGGCGAGGGCCTCCTCCGCGGCGCCCTCGGTCAGCCGCGGGCGTGCCGCATCAGCAGATCGCGCAGCTGGCGAGCGTGGCGGCGGCTGACGGCGAGCTCGGCCGCGCCGACGCGGACGGTGGTCGTCCCGGCGTCCAGGCGCAGTTCGTCGATCCGGCCGAGGGCCACGAGATGGCTGCGGTGGATCCGTACGAACCCGCGGGGCGCCCAGCGCTCCTCCAGGGTGGACAGCGGGATGCGCACCAGGTGGCTGCCGTCCTCGGTGTGCAGTCGGGCGTAGTCGCCCTGGGCCTCGACGTAGGCGATGTCGTCGATCGGCACGAACCGGGTGACGCCGCCGAGTTCGACCGGGATCTGCTCCACGGACCCGACGCCCGGAGCCTGCTGGGGAACGGCGGGCGCGGCGGCCCCCGGGTGCGCGGAGGGGTCTGCGGAGTCGAGGGGACGCGCCTCGCGCGCCGAGTGCGCCAGGTCCCGGACGCGGCGCACGGCCTCCGCCAGCCGCTCGCGGCGCACCGGCTTGAGGACGTAGTCGACGGCCTTGAGGTCGAATGCCTGGACGGCGAAGCCCTCGTGGGCGGTGACGAAGACGATCAGCGGCGGCCTGGCGAACTCCGCGAGCAGCCTGGCGACGTCGAGTCCGGTGAGCCCGGCCATGTGGATGTCGAGGAAGACGACGTCGATGCCGTCCTCTCCGTCCGGGCCCGCCTCCAGCGCGCGGCTGATGCGGCGCAGCGCCTCGGTGGCGTCGGTGGCCCCTTCGGCGCTGTGGACGCGCGCGTCGGAGCGGAGCAGGTAGAGCAGTTCCTCGAGCGCCGGTCTCTCGTCGTCGACGGCCAGTACGCGCAGCATGCTGCGGAGTGTATGCGCGCCCGGCGGCGGGGACCACGGGCCGCGTCGCCCGGTCCGCGGAGTCCCGAGCAGCCCGGCGGGGCGCTGCCGCTCGCTCGTTCCGGGGGCCGCGCTGTGCCGTGCTCGGGGCGGTGGAGCGTGGGCCCCGGCCCGTCTGCGGGGACTGCGCGGACTCTGCGGCCCAGCCCGTGGCGGGAATGTTGAGCACAGAGCGCACTTGGCCCGTACTTGTGGGCGACGGATCGCATCGGACGAACCACACGGCGCAAGAGACGAATCGAGGCACCCCCATGGACAGGCATCAGCGGCACCGGGATGTGGCCGCCTATGCTCTGGGCGTCCTGGAGCCGGCGGACGCGTTCCGGTTCGAGGAGCATCTGTCCGACTGCGTACAGTGCGCCGTCCAGCTCTCCGACTTCACCGCGGTCGCCTCGGCGTTGTCCGAGGTCGCGGCGGTTCCCGGACTGATCGAGACCCGTCCTTCGCAGCGGCTGCTGGACCGGCTGACCGAGCAGGTGGCGGCAGTGGGGCGGCATGGGCGCAGGCGGCGGCTGCGGCTGGTCGTCGCGGCCGCCGCGCTGATCGTCGCCCTGCCCGCGGCGACGGCGGCCGTCCGAAGCTCCTCGGGCGGCAGCCCCTCACGGCCGAATCCTTCCGTCGCGCAGCGGGTCGAGGCCACGGACGCCGCGACGGGCGTGACGGTGTCTGCTGCGGTGCAGGACCGGGCGTGGGGCACGGCGGTGTCGATGCGGGTGTCGCAGCTGCCGGGGCCCGGCAGATGCCGCCTGGTCGCGGTCGGCAAGGACGGCATCGAGCACCCGGTGCTCACCTGGGCGGTGCCGAAGGGCGGCTTCGGGATGAAGGGATCGCCCGGACACGAGGCGCCGCTGGAGGTGGAGGGCGGCACGGACCTGCCGAGCAAGGACATCGGCCGCTGGGAGGTCCGTACCTGGGACGGGAAGCCGCTGGTCGCGCTGAAGTAGCCGAAGTCGGCGGCCTCGGGGAGGTCCTCGAAGGCGAGCGCGAGCACGGCCGCGGCGGCCCTTCGGTTGCCTCCCGCTACTTGAGCAGACGCGAGAGTCGGCGGTCGGCGAGCGGCTTGCCGCCCGTCTGACAGGTGGCGCAGTACTGCAGCGAGGAGTCGCTGAAGGAGACCTCGCGGATCATGTCGCCGCAGACCGGGCACGGCTCCCCGGCGCGGCCGTGGACGCGCAGACCGCTCTTCTTCTCGGCCTTGAGCCGGCCCGCCGCCACTCCGTGCGAGCGTTCGACGGCCTCGCTCAGCGTCGCGCGCAGCGCCTCGTACAGCAGGGTCGTCTCGTCCTCGCTCAGGTTCTGCACGGGCTTGAACGGCGACATCTTGGCCGCGTGCAGAATCTCGTCGCTATAGGCGTTCCCGATGCCCGCGACGAGGCTCTGGTCGCGCAGCGCGCCCTTGATCTGCCGCCGCTCCCCGGCGAGCAGCGCGGCGAAGGCGGCGCGGTCGAAGTCGTCGGCGAGCGGGTCGGGTCCCAGGCGTGCGACGCCGGGCACTTCGGCCGCGTCGTGTACGAGGTGGACGGCGAGCCGCTTGGCGGTGCCCGCCTCGGTGAGGTCGAAGCCGCCGCCGGAGGCGAGGTAGGCCCGCAGGGCGAGCGGCCCCTTTCCGGGACGCGGGGGCACGGCCGGGAACTCGTCCTTCCACTGGAGCCAGCCCGCGCGGGCGAGATGGACGACCAGATGGAGCTCGCCGGCGGTGAGGTCGAGCCATTTGCCGTGCCGGTCGACGGCGGCGACGGTCTGGCCCTCGAGGGCGCTGAGCGGCGGGTCGTACGTCTTGAGCACGCTGATCGCCAGCGGCACCACGCGGGCGATCTCCTGACCCACCAGATGCTCGCCGAGGAACTCTCTCAGCGCTTCGACTTCGGGCAGCTCCGGCATGTGTCCAGAGTGCCGCAGCGGCACGGCGGGCGCCCGTTCACGGGTCTTCTCGCAGGCCGTGGACGCGCGCATCGCACAGGCCGTAGACGCGGGCCGCGGTGGTCTCGAAGACGGCGCGGCGTTCGTCGTCGTCGAGCCGGTGCGTGAGCGCGCGGGCCGCGGCGACCACCTCGCCGTAGGAGGCCGCCAGCCGGCACACCGGCCAGTCGGAGCCGAACATCAGCCGGTGGGGGCCGAAGGCGTCCAGCACGGTGTCCGCGTACGGCGCCAGGTCAGGCACGGTCCAGGTGGACCAGGCCGCTTCGGTGACCATGCCGGAGAGCTTGCAGACGGTGTTCGGCAGGGCCGCGAGCGCGCGCACGTCGCTCGCCCACGGCTCCAGCTCCTGGGCCGCTATGGGCGGCTTGCCCAGATGGTCGAGCACGAAGGGGAGCTGGGGCGTCCTGGCCGCCGCCTCGGCCGCCGCGGGCAGCTGGGCCGGGAGCACCACCAGGTCGTAGACGAGGCCGGCGGCGGCCACGGCGGCGAGGCCGCGCAGCACGTCGGGGCGGAGGAGCCACGCGGGGTCGGGCTCGGCCTGCACCAGGTGGCGGATGCCCACGAGCCGCTCGCCGCCGGGGAGTTCGCGCAGGGCGGCGAGGGCGTCGGCGACGTCCGGGGCGGTCAGGTCGGTCCAGCCGACGACACCCGCGACCACGTCGCTGCCATGGGCGAGGGCGAGGAACTCCGGGGTCTCCTTGGCGACGGCGACGGTCTGGACGAGGACGCCGGCCCGAACGCCCGCGGCGCGCGCCTCGGGGGCGAGGTCGTCGAGGCTGAAACTGCGCCGGATGGGGGTCATGTCGGGGCCGGCGATCCACTCCTGGTCCCGTATGGACAGGTCCCACACATGGTGGTGGGCGTCGATGACCGCCATGGCTCACCGCTCCCGGATGCCGGGGAGGCCTGTGTCCGCGCCGTCGCTCTCGTACTCCCCCTCGTCGCCGCGGTCGCCGCCGTCGCCGTGGAGCTTCTCGTCGCCAGCCTCGGCGCGGAGCCCTGGGCGGGACTCCTCCTTGGGCAGAAGCCTCTCCGCGCGCAGCTCGTCCCAGAGCCCGGCCGGGAGCGTGCGGCCGAGCAGGGCGGCCGCGTCCCGGATCTCGGCGGCGGACCGCGCGCCCACCAGGACGCCGGCCACGGCGGGGTGGCCGAGGCTGTAGTGCAGGGCCGCCGCCCGCAGGGGCACGCCGTGCCGTTCGCAGACGGCCCTGACGCGCAGGGCCCGCTGAAGGACGTCGTCGGGCGCGGGCCGGTAGTCGTACGAGGCGCCGGGGCGGGGATCGGCGAGCAGGCCGGAGTTGAACACTCCGCCGACCACCACGCTCGTGCCGCGCGCGGCGGCCTCGGGCAGCAGCTCGACGAGCGCGCTCTGGTCGAGCAGGGTGTAGCGGCCGGCGCACAGGACGGCGTCCACGTCGGTGTCCCGGACGAAGCGGGCGAGCATGTCCGCCTGGTTCATGCCCGCGCCGATCGCGCCGACGGTCCCCTCGGCCCGCAGCCGCTCCAGCGCCGGATAACCGTGCCGGAAGGCCGCCTCCTCGTGGTCGTCCGGGTCGTGCAGATAGGCGATGTCGATCCGGTCGAGGCCGAGGCGCTCCAGGCTCTCCTCGATGCTCCGGCGCACACCGTCCGCGCTGAAGTCCCAGACCCTGCGGCGGTCGGCGGGGACGGCGAAGCCGTTGGCCGAGTCGTCGCCGTCGGGCGGACAGGGCTCGAGGCGCCGGCCGACCTTGGTGGAGAGGGTGTACGCGTCGCGGGGGCGCCCGCGCAGCGCCTCGCCGAGTCTGCGCTCGGACAGCCCGAGGCCGTAGTGGGGCGCGGTGTCGAAGGTGCGGACGCCGACGTCCCAGGCGGCGTCGATCGCGGCGGCGGCCTGGCCGGGGTCGACGGCGGCGTACAGATTGCCGATCGCGGCCGCGCCGAAGGACAGTTCGGTGATCTCGACCCTGCTGCGTCCGAGCGTGCTCCATCGCATGCCGCTGCCGTCCCTCGCCTGGCCTTCGCGGGTCACTGCGTTCGCCGATCACGATGAATATTCATCGGGTCGCTTGGGGCCGTCAACACCCATGAAGGGGCGATTTCCTGCCGTTGCTCGCCGAGCTGTCCGATCTAAACCATCCGATCTCTCGACCGACCCAGCGACCGACCTACCGACCGATCGCGTCCACCATCTCGGCCAGCTCCTCGCGCAGGGCGTGCGCCAGACGGTCCAGGTCGGGCACCGCCTTGCCGTCGGCGACCAGGCCCGCGTGCACCCGTCCGCCGTACGTCGTCAGGGCGACGGCCAGGGACTGTCCACGGGCGAGGGGCGCCATGGGGTAGATCTCCCGCAGCGGGCAGCCGCCGAGCGAGAGCGCCGAGCGCGGCAGCGGCACGCTGGTGACCAGGACATCGAAGAGCATCCGGGCCGCTCCGCCCGCCAGCGACGCCCCGAACCGGTGGGCCAGCGGCGGCAGTTGGTCGGCGAGCACGGCCACCGCGCCCGCGCCGCGCGAGGGCCCGGCGGCCTTGTTCCGGTCCATCTCGGCGCGTACGGAGGCCAGCCGGGAGCGCGGGTCGGGGTCGCGGACGGGGAGCGTGAGCAGATACGCGGAGAGCTTGTTGCCCGTGCCGGGCGGGCTGCCGGGCCTGCGCCGGGAGACCGGGACCAGGGCGCGCGGGTCGGACGCGGGCCGCTCGCCGCGCTCGCCCATCCAGCGCCGCAGGCCGCCGGCGACGACCGCGAGCAGCACGTCGTTCGCCGTGCCTCCGGACGCCCTGCGCACGCGCTGCACGTCCGCCAGGTCGAGCACGGCGGTGCCGAGCCGGCGGGTGCCGCTGGACGCGCTGTCCGCCGGGCACAAGCCGGCCGGGCGGGTCGGCGGGGGCTTGTTCGACCCGAAGCAGCTGGTCAAGTCCTTCCCGG
>NZ_JBFAYB010000023.1:0-49442 GCF_040681075.1 Streptomyces sp. NPDC051907
CGCCCTGGCCGTCGCCGGAGCACTCGCTCTGACGGCCTGCTCAGGCAATGGACGCCAGACCGCTGGCGGTCCAGCGCGCGATGCGGCCGCTGCGCCGCACGGTCGCCGGCGCGCGGGGCTGGGAGCTGGACGAGGCCGAGACCGCGCACCGGATCGCCGCGCTGGGCGCACGGCGCGAGCTGTGGCTGCCGGTGCTCCGGCCGCGCCGGGAGCGCTGGCTGCATCTGCGCTTCGTCCTCGACGCGGGCCCCACCATGACGATGTGGCGGCCCCTGCTGCGCGATCTGCGGACCGCTCTCGCTCAGACGGGCGCGTTCCGCACGGTCGACACCGTGGCCCTCGGCCCGGACGGCGCGGTGCCGCACGGGCACTGGGAGCGGGGGCGTACCGCCGTGCTGGTGGTCAGCGACTGCATGGGCCCGCAGTGGCGCGCCGGTCCGGCAGGACGGCGCTGGTACGGCACGCTGCGCGCCTGGACGGACGAGCTGCCGGTCGCCGTCGTCCAGCCGCTGCCCGAACGGCTGTGGCAGCACACGGCGTTCCCGCCGAGGGCGGGCATGCTGGCCGCTCCGGGGCCCGGCGCGGCGAACGCGGCGCTCGACTTCGTCCCGTACGAGTGGAGCGAGGGCGAGCGCGGCGCCCCGGTCCCGGTGCTGGAGCCCTCGCCGTCCTGGCTCGGCAACTGGGCCTCGCTGCTGGCCTCCTCCGGCGGCACGCGGTACCCGGGCTCGGCGGCCCGCGCGCTCCCGCGCCCGCCGGAGGCGCCCGGCGAGGACGCGCTCGACCCGGACCGGGTCGAGCCGGAGGAACTGGTGCTGCGGTTCCGCTCGCTGGCCTCGCCCCAGGCGTTCCGGCTGGCGGCCCATCTGGCGGTCGGCACGGCGCACCTGCCGGTGATGCGGCTGGTGCAGGCGGCCATCGAGGAG
The DNA here is from genome assembly GCF_040681075.1 of Streptomyces sp. NPDC051907. Classification (NCBI taxonomy): domain Bacteria; kingdom Bacillati; phylum Actinomycetota; class Actinomycetes; order Kitasatosporales; family Streptomycetaceae; genus Streptomyces; species Streptomyces sp. NPDC051907. Next base: position 927 of record NZ_JBFAYB010000023.1, read on the forward strand.
CACCCGGAGCCACGGCATCTGGCGGAGGTGGTGCTGAGCGGCATGCTCCGTACGCTGCCGGACGCGCCGGCGGGGTCGTACGACTTCCGCCCGGGCGTGCGCGAGGTGCTGCTGGGCACCCTGCCGCGTACGTCGCTGGCGGCCACGACCCGGCTGCTGGGCCGGGTCAGCGCCCAGATCGAGTCCCGCGCGGGCGCGGTCCCGGGCGAGTTCCGCGCGCTCGTGGCGGGCCGGGGCGGCGGGTCGGCCGGGGCGCCGATGGGGGATCCGTTCGCACTGGTGAGCCCGGAGAGCGTACGGCTGCTGCGGGGGCCGGAGACCGTGCGCGGACAGCAGGCGGCGCCGACCGTGCTCGCCGACCGGTTCGAGCTGCGGCGGCGGATCAGCACCGGCGCCGTCGGCGAGGTCTGGGCCGGATACGACACCCATCGCGGGCACATGGTCTGCGTCAAGAGCTACCGCTTCCACGGGGACGTCTCGAACGAGACCCGGCGCACGACCGGGGCGGCGTTCGTGGCGCGGGCGTACCAGCTGGCGGACTCCCCGCTGCTGCGCTCCCCCCATCTGGCCGCCGTGTACGACGGGTTCATGGAGGGCGACTCCTGCTATCTGGTCATGGAGCTGGTGGAGGGCGACACGCTGCAGGACCTGCTGGCCCGCAGTCCCTCGGGCCTGCGCGCGGACCGCGTCACCGCGTGGGGCCGCGACCTGCTCGCCGGGCTCGACGCGCTGCACGCGGCGGGGTACGTGCACGGCGACGTCAAGCCCGCCAACATCCTGCTCTCTGCCGAGCGCGGCCCCGTCCTGTGCGACTACGGCGTCGAGTGGTCCGCCTGGTCGACGACCCAGAACCCCGACGCGACCGTCACCGACGTGGTGTGGGACCCGCAGCGCACCAGACTCGTCCTCGGCATGCCCGGCACTCCCCGCTATCTCGCTCCCGAGCGCATCAGGTCCGCCAGCACCGTCCCGGAGATCGACCTGTACTCGCTGGGGTGCGTGCTGTACGAGATGCTGACGGGGACGTACGCGTTCGCCGGCCAGGATGCTCCGAGGGTCTTCCTGGCCCATCTGGCCGCCGGGTACAAGGGCCTCAGCCCTCAGGAGGCCGGCCTGCCCGAGGTCCCCGGCCGGGCGGTCCTCGAACTGCTCGCCGGCAGCGGCGTCCAACGGCGTCTGGGGGCGGACCGACTGCGCGCGTCGACGGACCGCGCCGAGCCGCCGCGCGCGGTGGTCCGTCGCCGGCACTACCGCGTGCTGGGCTCGCCCCTGGTGGAGGCCGAGAAGAGCTATGGGACCGATACCGTCCGGCCCGAGCACCGCTCGGTGCTGGCCCGGCTGCTGCTGGCGCGCGGCGCCCCGGTCCCCGAGGCCGAGCTGCGCACCCTCGCGGAGGAGGCCAGGGTCGTGCTGGAGGACGCCGTCGGCGACCTCCAGGCGCAGGGGCATCTCGTCTACGCCCGGGACGACGGCTTCGCCCTGGACCTCGAGCGCGCCGAGCTGGACATCGTCGAGGCCGAGCAGTGCGTGCAGGCCGCCGAGGCGGCGCAGAAGCGCGCCGATCCCGCGCTCGCGGTGCTCTGGCTGGAGCGGGCGTTCGCGCTGTGGAACGACGTGCCGCTCGCGGAGGTCCCGGGCGACTGGGCGTGGGAGCGGCGGCAGGCGATGCTGGACTGGCGCGCGTCCCTGACGGCGCCCCGGGACGAGCTGCTGCGCACGCCCGCGTCGTATCCGGGCTCCGTCTGGATCGTCATGGAGCTCGCCCCGCCGCCCGGCGAGCTGCGGGTCCAGCGGTATGCGACGTCCCTCGAAGCCTCGGCGAGCCTGTTCTTCAAGGCGCGTCTGCTGGCACACCAGGGCAGGCTCGGCGACCGCGCGTCCTTCGTGATCCGGCTGGAGGTCCCGCGTACCCGCTCCGTGCCCGACGTGCTCGACTGGGCGCTTCAGACGCTGCCGCAGGAGGTGCCCCGGGGCGCGGGCTCGACGCTGCTGCGCGTCCTGGTCGCGGAGTGGAACAGCGAGATCGCCCAGTATCTGCCGCTCGTGCAGGAGTCTCCGTACGCGGCCCTGTGCGCGGCCGTCAACGTGTCCGAGGCCGTCGCCGCACAGCATCCGCCGGGGCGCGGCTTCCTGGCGGTGCGGGGGCGCATGCCGGGTCAGTCCTCGGGCCGCCAGAAGTCCTTCACCCTGGCCGCCGGCGGCCCCCCGCGCCCCTGACGCCCCTGCTCCGCTACTCCTCTACTCCTTGGTCTCCCGCTCCCGGCCGTTGTCCTTGCCGTTCTCGCGGGCGTCGTCCTTGCCCTGGTCCTTGCCGGTGTCCCTGCCGTTGTCGCGGCCGTTGTCGCGGCCCGTGTGCAGCCTCGACTTCACGTCGTCCGGCGGCAGGAAGCGCGACCACCGCTCCGGGAACTCCGAGGGCATGTCCCCGCCGCCGTCCTCGTCGTCATCGTCGTCGTCCTCGTCGCCGAAGACGTGCGCCGCCCTCGCCCGGGCCAGGATCTCCGCCGCCTGGGCGGCGCGCACCCGCTCGTTGGCCGCTCGGGCCGCGGCCGTGGCGACCGAGGGCCAGACGTGGTCGATCGCGGCGTTGACCGCCGCGCCCACCAGGACGGCGAAGGCGGTGAGTCCGATCCACAGCAGGACGGCGATGGGGGCCGCGAGCGAGCCGTAGATCGTCGGGCCCTCCACCGTGCTGGTGAGGTAGACCCGGAGCAGGAGGCTGCCGAGCACCCACATCGCCAGCGCCACCAGCGCGCCCGGGACGTCCTCGATCCAGGGCGAGCGCACCGGCACGGACACGTGGTACAGCGTGGTCAGGAAGGCGATGGAGAGCACGATGACCACGGGCCAGTACAGGACGCTGACGACTTCCGTGCCCCACGGCATCAGCTCCACCACCCGGTCGGGCCCGACCACCGCCAGCGGCAGCACCACCGCGCCGATCAGCAGCGCCACGATGTAGAGCAGGAAGGCCAGCAGCCGGGTGGCGACGATGCCGCGCTGGCCGTCGAGGCCGTACATCACGGTGATGGTGTCGATGAAGACGTTCACCGCCCGCGAGCCCGACCACAGGGCGAGGGCGAAGCCGATGGAGATGATGTCGGGCCGGCCGCCGTGGGTGACGTCCTCCAGCAGCGGCTTGGCGATCTCGTTGACGCCCCGGTCGGACAGGACCGTGCCGACCGCGGTCAGGATGTTCTGCTCGATGGAGGCGACGGTGGTGGTGTTGGTCCAGTCGTCGATGTAGCCGAGGAGGCCGATCAAGCCGAGGAGGAGCGGCGGCAGGGACAGCAGCGTGAAGAAGGCCGCCTCGGCCGCGAGGCCGAGGATGCGGTACTCGATGCACGAATTGACGGTGTCCTTCAGCAGCAGCCACGCCATCTTCCGCTTGGAGACGTTGCGGTAGAGGACTCGGGCCCGGTGGAGTCGGCCCCGCGGCCGCTCGGGTGTTTCGTTTGCTGCCTGCACCTCCTTACCGTATCGGCATGGCAGCCACCACCCACACAGTGACCAACCAGGCTCCGCCCCTGGTCGGGTACGACGTCTACGCCTGTGACCGTGCCCTGACCGAGGGCGTGGAACGGCATGTCGCGCCGGAACTCCTCGACGGCGTACAGGAAGAGCTCTCCACGCTCGGCGCCGCGGCGGGCTCCGCCCAGGCCCAGGAGTGGGGGGCGCTGGCCAACGAGAATCCGCCGAGACTGCGGACGCACGACCGGTACGGGCACCGGATCGACGAGGTGGAGTTCCACCCCGCCTGGCACCGGCTGCTCGGCAAGGCGGTCAGCTCGGGCCTCACCGGCGCCTGGGGACGGCCGGCCGGGCATGTGCGGCGGGCGGCCGGCTTCCTGGTCTGGTCGCAGGTCGAGGCCGGGCACGGCTGCCCGGTGTCGATGACGCACGCGGCCGTGCCCGCGCTGCGCACGGATCCTCGGCTCGCGGCGGAGTGGGAGCCGCGGCTGACCTCGCCGGTGTACGAGAGGGACCTGCGGCCCCCTCAGGAGATGTCCGGGGCGCTGTTCGGGATGGCGATGACGGAGAAGCAGGGCGGCAGCGACGTCCGGGCGAACACGACGCGCGCGGAGCCGGTGGGCGGCGACGGGGAGTATCTCCTCACCGGCCACAAGTGGTTCTGCTCCGCGCCGATGTCCGACGGCTTCCTGGTCCTCGCCCAGGCGCCCGGGGGCCTGACCTGCTTCCTGGTCCCGCGGGTGCTTCCGGACGCCGGCCGGAACGTGTTCCGGATCCAGCGGCTGAAGGACAAGCTGGGCAACCGTTCCAACGCCTCGAGCGAGGTCGAGTTCGACGGGACGTGGGCGCGCCGGGTCGGCGAGGAGGGGCGCGGGGTGCGCACCATCATCGAGATGGTGGCGGCGACCCGGCTGGACTGTGTGACCGGGTCGGCCGCGCTGATGCGGCAGTCCGTCACGCAGGCGGTCCACCACGCCGGGCGCCGCAGCGCGTTCGGCGGGCTGCTGGTCGACAAGCCGCTGATGCGCAACGTACTGGCCGATCTGGCGCTGGAGTCGGAGGCCGCGACGACGCTGGCGCTGCGGCTGGCCGCCGCGTACGACGCGGACACGGAGGAGGAGCGGGCTTTCCTGCGGCTCGCGGTGCCCGCCGCCAAGTACTGGGTGACCAAGCGCTGCACTCCCCTCGTCGTGGAGGCCCTGGAGTGTCTGGGCGGGAACGGGTACGTCGAGGAGTCGGGGATGCCCCGGCTGCTGCGCGAGTCGCCGCTCAACTCGATCTGGGAGGGCTCGGGCAATGTGCAGGCGCTCGACGCGCTGCGGGCGCTCCAGAGCCAGCCGCAGGCGCTGAACGCCTTCCTCCAGGAGGTCGGCAGGGCGCGCGGCGCGGACCACCGGCTGGACGCGGCGATCAAGGGCCTGCTGACCGAGCTGGCCGATCTGGACGGCATCGAGGCGCGGGCCCGCCGGGTCGTCGAGCGGATGGCCCTGGTGCTCCAGGGGTCGCTGCTGGCGCGGTTCGCGCCGCCCGAGGTCGCGGACGCGTTCTGCGCGTCCCGGCTCGGCGGGGACTGGGGCTCGGCGTTCGGCACCCTGCCGCACACGCTGGATCTGGCCTCGATCGTCGAGCGGGCGCGCCCCGAGGCCTGAGGGGCAGCCTGAGGGCCTGACCCGGGCTCTACGACGACGGATGCCCGGGGGGACGGATGCCCGGGGTGGTGCTGCGCCGACACGGCACCACCCCGCGCGCTGCCGTGCGCCCCACGCTCACTGGGCGGTGCGGGTGCGGCCACGGCTCACCGGCGAACCGGTACTCCGTCACTTTCGTACAGGCGCACACCCGTTCGCGAGAGTTGCAGAGGGTTGCAGCCTTGTGGCGCAAATCGGCCCGTGCGGCGGCGGGGAGGAGCACGATTGAGCCAGCCCCCCGCACCGGACGCTGGCGTCGCCCTGGAGGACCCAGTGCAGAACACATCGATCGACATGGCAGGGCTCGCCGCCATGGACGGCGCGGAGGCCGCCCGACTGCTGAAGGGCGTGCGCGAGGCCGCGCTGTCCGGCCGGGCCTCGCAGATCGAGCCCCGGGCGGACATCGGCGAGTCGTGGCAGCGGCTGCTGCGCGGCGGCCTGGACCCCGACCGGGACCGCAGAGCCGGGATCCTGCCGTTGGCGGAGATCGAGCGCCGCAGACGGGACTCGCCCCTGCGGGAGGTGCTGCCGGTGCTGCGCGAGGGTCTGGTGGCCAGCGCGGAGGCCGCGCAGCACATCATGGTCGTCGCGGACGCCGACGGGCGGCTGCTGTGGCGCGAGGGCAGCGCGGCCGTGCTGCGCAAGGGCGACGCGCACGGCTTCGTGCTGGGCGCGGACTGGAAGGAGGACCTCGTCGGCACGAACGGCGTGGGGACTCCCCTGGTCGCCCGCCGGCCGGTGCAGGTCCACTCGGCCGAGCACTTCGTCTCCACCCACCACAACTGGACCTGCGCGGGGGCGCCGATCACCGATCCCCGCGACGGGCGGCTGATCGGCGTCGTCGACGTCAGCGGACCGGTGTCGACCATGCACCCCTCGACGCTCTCCCTGGTCACCGCGGTCACCCGGCTCGCGGAGGCGGAGCTGCGCAACCGGCACTTCGCTGCGCTGGAGCAGCTGCGCAGCGTGGCGGCCCCGCTGCTGAGCAGGCTGGGCGGCCGGGCGCTGGCCGTGGACGCCAACGGCTGGCCGGCCGCCGTGATCGGCATGCCGCCGCCCGGGCGGCTCCAGCTGCCGAGGTCGCTCGCCGGCGGCGGCCGGCTCTGGCTGCCGGCGCTCGGCATGTGCGGGATCGAGCCGCTGCCCGGCGGCTGGCTGGTGCGGGTGGACGAGCGGGACGCGGCGGAGCCGGCGGCCAGGCGCGCGGTACTAGACCTGAGCCGGCCCCGCCGGGCCCGGGTGACCCTGTCGGGCGCGGCGGGCAGCTGGGCGCAGGAGCTGAGCCCGCGCCACGCGGAGCTCCTCTATGTCCTGGCGCTGCACCGGGACGGCCGGACCGCGGCCCAGCTGGCACAGGACGTCTTCGGGGACCCGACGCGCACGGTGACGGTCCGGGCGGAGATGTCGCGGCTGCGACGGAAGCTCGCCGGAGTCCTGGCCCACCGCCCGTACCGCTTCGCCGACGACGTCGAGGTCGAACTGCTGGGCCCACACCTGCCGGCCGACTTACTGCCCCACTCAACGGCCCCGGCGGTACTACGGGCAAGGGCGCGGGGAGCCGGGGCCGGCGAGGTCGGGGCACGGGCGCCGCGGGACGGCTGAGCGGGGGCGAGTGGGGGCGGGGGCCGGGGAGGGCGGAGCGCGGACGCCATGGGACGGCTGAGCGGGGCGACTGAGTCAGGGGCTGGGAAGCCCGGGGCCACGGGCCCGGAAGGCAGGAGGCCCGGAGGGCGGGAAGCCCGGAGGGCGGGAGGCCCGGAGGGCGGGAAGCCCGGAGGGCGGGAGGCCCGGAGGGCGGGAGGCCCGGAGGGGCGGGATGCCCGGGGCCACGGGCCGGGAGGCCCAGGAAGCCGGAGGCCCGGGCGCGGAGGCCGGAAGGCCGGGAGACCGGAGGCCCGGAAAGGCCAGGGCGCGTGGAGGCCTGTAGGCCAAAGCCGGAGGCCCAGACGCCGGAAGGCCCGGGGCACGGAGGGCCCGAGGCCACAGGCCGGTGGCCCGGACGGCGGGAGACGCGGGGGCCCGGACAGCCGGAAGCCACACGCCGTGCCCGAAGGGCCGGAAGCCACACGCCGTGCCCGAAGGCCGGAAGCCACACGCCGTGCCGAAGGCCGGAAGCCACACGCCGTGCCGAAGGGCCGGAAGCCGCACGCCGTGGCCGGAGGCCACAAACCAGGTGCCGTGGCACACCGAAGCCGGCCCGCACCCGACGCCGACCCTCCCGCGCCCCGCACCGCACCGCACCGCCCCGCCCCGAAGGCGTTTGGCCGGAAAACGCCGGCGTGGTTCCCTGGCGCTCATGAGCATCACTGTGACCACCTGGTCCCTCCACCAGACCTCGCCCGCCGATCTGCGGCCCGCCCGGGAGCCGGAGGGCGACGATGTGCGGATCGTCCGGGCCGAGACGCCCTCTCCCGAGTTCAGCCGCTTCCTCTATACGGCGGTCGGCGGCGACATCTTCTGGACCGACCGGCTGGCGGCGACGTACGCGCAGTGGGCGGAGGAGCTGGGCAGGCCGGGCACGGAGACCTGGGTGGCGTACGAGAAGGGCACGCCGGCCGGCTATGTGGAGCTTCAGGCGCAGGCCGAGGGCGCCGTCGAGATCCTCTACTTCGGGCTGATCCCTGCCTTCCGCGGGCGGCGGATAGGCGGCCATCTGCTCTCGTACGGCATCGCCAGGGCCTGGGACCTGGCCGAACGGCACCCGGAGCTGTCGCCGACGAAGCGCGTGTGGCTGCACACCTGCTCGCTGGACGGACCGCATGCCATGGACAACTATCTGCGCCGGGGCTTCACGCTCTTCGACACCAAGACCGAGGAGCTGCCCGAGGCGACGCAGACGCCCGGTCCCTGGCCGGGGGCGCACGGCTGAGCGTCGAGCGGTGACCCACACCACACTGTCTCGCGATGCGGGACAGTGTTGTCCACATCTTGGACGATGGTGGACTGGCCTCGGATCCACATGACACGCTTCCGTCATGTCTCGAGCTGGAACTGCCTTGGTGAGTCGGCGGCACGTCGACCTCGGCCGCATGTCCAGCGCCATCTGTCCGGCCTGCTGACAGCCCAGCACCGCCGCACGTTCCCCCTCATCGAAGTATCCCTGCGCACCGCTGCGCCCGTAGCGAGTGTGCAGCTCAGAGCCGCCCTCCTGCAGTCTCGAAGGACATACCGCCATGGCCGCCACCCCCGAAAAGCCCGCTCCCGCCGCGCCCCGCCGCAAGGCCGGGCGTCACCGTGGCGAGGGTCAGTGGGCAGTTGGCCACATGACGCCCCTGAACGCCAACGAGCAGACCAAGCGGGACGACGACGGTCTCAATGTGCGGACACGCATTGAGACGATCTACGCCCACCGCGGCTTCGACTCGATCGACGGCGCGGACCTGCGCGGCCGGATGCGCTGGTGGGGCCTGTACACCCAGCGCAAGCCCGGGATCGACGGCGGCAAGACCGCGATCCTGGAGCCGGAGGAGCTGGACGACGAGTACTTCATGCTCCGCGTCCGCATCGACGGCGGCCGGCTGACCACCGAGCAGCTGCGGGTCATCGGCGAGATCTCCCAGGAGTTCGCGCGCGGGACCGCCGACATCACCGACCGGCAGAACGTGCAGTACCACTGGATCCGCATCGAGGACGTCCCGGAGATCTGGCGACGGCTGGAGGCCGTCGGGCTCTCCACCACCGAGGCCTGCGGCGACACGCCCCGCACCATCCTCGGCTCGCCCGTGGCGGGCGTCGCCGAGAACGAGATCATCGACGGCTCGTCCGCCATCGACGAGATCCACCGCCGCTTCATCGGCAACCCCGCGTACTCCAACCTGCCGCGCAAGTTCAAGACGGCCATCTCCGGCTCCCCGCAGCTCGACGTCGCGCACGAGATCAACGACATCGCCTTCGTCGGCGTCGACCACCCCGAGCACGGGCCCGGCTTCGACCTGTGGGTCGGCGGCGGCCTGTCCACCAACCCCCGGCTCGGCGTCCGCCTCGGCGCCTGGGTGCCGCTGGACGAGGTGCCGGACGTGTACGGCGGCGTCATCGGCATCTTCCGCGACTACGGCTACCGGCGGCTGCGCACCCGCGCCCGTCTGAAGTTCCTGGTCGCCGACTGGGGCCCGGAGAAGTTCCGCCAGGTCCTGGAGGACGAGTACCTCAAGTACCAGCTCGTCGACGGCCCCGCGCCCGAGCAGCCCAGCGGGACGTGGCGCGACCACCTCGGCGTGCACCGGCAGAAGGACGGCCGCTTCTACGTCGGCTTCGCCCCGCGCGTCGGCCGCGTCGACGGCGCCACCCTGACGAAGATCGCCGAGCTCGCCGAGGCGCACGGCTCGGGCCGGCTGCGCACCACCACCGAGCAGAAGATGATCGTGCTCGACGTGGCCGAGGAGCAGGTCGCCTCGCTCGTCTCGGGCCTGGAGTCCCTGGACCTGCGGGTCGACGCCTCGCCGTTCCGCCGGGGCACGATGGCCTGCACCGGCATCGAGTTCTGCAAGCTGGCGATCGTGGAGACCAAGGCGCGCGGCGCGTCGCTGATCGACGAGCTGGAGCGCCGCGTCCCCGACTTCGACGAGCCGATCACGATCAACCTCAACGGCTGCCCCAACGCCTGCGCACGTATCCAGGTGGCGGACATCGGTCTCAAGGGCCAGCTGATGCTGGACAAGGACGGCAACCAGGTCGAGGGCTTCCAGGTGCACCTGGGCGGCGCGCTGGGCCTGGAGGCCGGCTTCGGTCGCAAGGTGCGCGGTCTGAAGGTCACCTCCGCCGAGCTGCCCGACTACGTCGAGCGGGTCCTCAAGCGCTTCCAGGCGGAGCGCGAGGACGGCGAGCGCTTCGCGACCTGGACGGCCCGCGCCTCCGAGGAGGCTCTGTCATGAGCGAGCGCGCCGCGCCCTTCTACTGCCCCTACTGCGGCGACGAGGACCTGCGTCCCAACGAGCAGGGCCACGGCGCCTGGGAATGCGCAGCCTGCAATCGAGCCTTCCAGCTGAAGTTCCTCGGGCTGCTGACCCGTGGACTTCAGCGCAACGACGGTGGAGGGGACGAGATATGACGACGACTCAGACGACTCAGACTGCTCAGAAGGCTCAGACCGCTCAGGCCACGACGGATCTGAAGGCGCTCGCCGAGCAGGCCGGGCACGACCTCGAGGAGGCCTCGCCCCTGGAGATCCTGAAGTGGGCGGCCGACGTCTTCGGGCCGCGCTTCTGCGTCACCTCCTCCATGGAGGACGCCGTGGTCGCGCACCTCGCCTCCCGCGTCCTGCCAGGCGTCGACGTCGTCTTCCTCGACACGGGCTACCACTTCCCGGAGACCATCGGGACCCGGGACGCCGTCGAGGCCGTGATGGACGTCAACCTCATCACGCTGACCCCGCGTCAGACGGTCGCCGAGCAGGACGCCGAGCACGGCCCCCGGCTGCACGACCGCGACCCGGACCTGTGCTGCGCGCTGCGCAAGGTCAAGCCGCTGGAGGAGGGCCTGACCGCGTACGACGCATGGGCGACGGGCCTGCGCCGCGACGAGTCCCCCACCCGGGCGAACACCCCGGTCGTCGGCTGGGACGAGAAGCGCCAGAAGGTCAAGGTCTCCCCGATCGCCCGCTGGACGCAGGAGGACGTGGACGCCTACGTCGCCGAGCACGGCGTCCTCACCAACCCCCTGCTGATGGACGGCTACGCCTCCGTGGGCTGCGCGCCCTGCACCCGCCGGGTGCTGGAGGGCGAGGACGCGCGCGCCGGCCGCTGGGCCGGCCGGGGCAAGACCGAATGCGGGCTGCACGGATGACCGACGATCGAAACAGTCAGGAGAGCGAGCACGTGACTGGGGCCACTGTCTGGCTGACCGGTCTGCCGAGCGCGGGCAAGACCACCATCGCCTACGAGCTGGCGGACCGGCTGCGCGCCGAGGGCCACCGTGTGGAGGTCCTCGACGGCGACGAGATCCGGGAGTTCCTCTCCGCCGGCCTCGGCTTCACCCGCGAGGACCGCCACACCAACGTCCAGCGGATCGGCTTCGTCGCCGAGCTGCTGGCCTCCAACGGCGTCAAGGCGCTCGTGCCGGTCATCGCGCCGTACCAGGACAGCCGCGAGGCCGTCCGGGGGCGCCACCAGAGCGAGGGCACCGCGTACCTCGAGGTGCATGTCGCCACTCCGGTGGAGGTCTGCTCCGAACGCGATGTGAAGGGTCTGTACGCCAAGCAGGCGGCGGGCGAGATCTCCGGGCTGACCGGGGTCGACGACCCGTACGAGGCGCCGCAGTCCCCGGACCTGCGTATCGAGTCGCACACGCAGTCCGTGCAGGAGTCGGCCTCCGCCCTGCACGCGCTGCTCACCGAGAGGGGTCTGGCATGACGACCACCGTCGCCCATCTGCACGAGGGAACGGACGCGCCGTACGCGCTGTCGCACCTCGACGCCCTCGAGTCCGAGGCCGTGCACATCTTCCGCGAGGTCGCGGGCGAGTTCGAGCGGCCGGTGATCCTCTTCTCCGGCGGCAAGGACTCGATCGTCATGCTGCACCTCGCGCTGAAGGCGTTCGCGCCGGCGGCGGTGCCGTTCTCGCTGCTGCACGTGGACACCGGGCACAACTTCCCCGAGGTCCTGGAATACCGCGACCGCACGGTCGCCGAGCACGGGCTGCGGCTCCACGTCGCGTCCGTGCAGGAGTACATCGACGCCGGGAAGCTGCGCGAGCGCCCCGACGGGACCCGCAACCCGCTGCAGACCGTGCCGCTGACCGAGGCCATCCAGGCGCACCGCTTCGACGCGGTGTTCGGCGGCGGGCGCCGGGACGAGGAGAAGGCCCGGGCCAAGGAGCGGGTGTTCTCGCTGCGCGACGAGTTCTCGCAGTGGGACCCGCGCCGGCAGCGGCCCGAGCTGTGGCAGCTCTACAACGGCCGCCACGCGCCCGGCGAGCACGTCCGCGTCTTCCCGCTGTCCAACTGGACCGAGCTCGACGTGTGGCAGTACATCCAGCGCGAGAAGATCGAGCTGCCCGCGATCTACTTCGCGCACGAGCGCGAGGTGTTCTCCCGCAGCGGCATGTGGCTGACCGCCGGCGAGTGGGGCGGCCCGAAGGACGCCGAGACCGTCGAGACGCGGCTGATCCGCTACCGCACGGTGGGCGACATGTCCTGCACCGGCGCCGTCGACTCCGACGCCACCACGCTGGACGCCGTGATCGCCGAGATCGCCGCCTCCCGCCTCACCGAGCGGGGCGCGACCCGCGCCGACGACAAGATGTCCGAGGCCGCGATGGAAGACCGCAAGCGCGAAGGGTACTTCTAACCATGACCAGCTCAACTGGGCAGCTGGCCGAGCAGCTGTCGGCCACCACGCTGCTGCGCTTCGCCACCGCGGGTTCCGTCGACGACGGCAAGTCCACCCTGGTGGGCCGGCTGCTGCACGACTCCAAGTCGGTCCTGACCGACCAGCTGGAGGCCGTGGAGCACGCCTCCCGCTCGCGCGGCCAGGAGGCGCCCGACCTCGCGCTGCTCACCGACGGCCTGCGCGCCGAGCGCGAGCAGGGCATCACCATCGACGTCGCGTACCGCTACTTCGCCACCCCGCGCAGGCGGTTCATCCTCGCCGACACCCCGGGCCATGTGCAGTACACCCGGAACATGGTCACCGGCGCCTCGACCGCCGAGCTGACCGTGGTCCTGGTCGACGCCCGCAACGGAGTCGTCGAGCAGACCCGCCGGCACGCGGCCATCGCGGCGCTGCTGCGCGTCCCGCACGTGGTGCTGGCCGTGAACAAGATGGACCTCGTCGAGTACGCGGAGCCCGTCTTCGCGGCCATCGCCGAGGAGTTCACGACGTACGCCGCCTCCCTGGGCGTCCCCGAGATCACCGCGATCCCGATCTCCGCGCTCGCCGGCGACAACGTGGTGGAGCCCTCCGCCAACATGGACTGGTACGGCGGCCCGACCGTGCTGGAGCACCTGGAGACGGTCCCGGTCAGCCACGATCTGACCGGCTGCCACGCCCGGCTGCCGGTGCAGTACGTGATCCGTCCGCAGACCGCCGAGCACCCCGACTACCGCGGCTACGCGGGCCAGATCGCCGCCGGCACGTTCCGGGTCGGCGAGGAGGTCACGGTCCTGCCGTCGGGCCGGACCTCGACGGTCGCCGGCATCGACCTGCTCGGCGAGTCGGTGGACGTGGCCTGGACGCCGCAGTCGGTGACCCTGCTGCTCGCGGACGACGTCGACGTCTCGCGCGGCGATCTGATCGTGCCGAGCGGCGACGCCCCGGCGACCACGCAGGACGTCGAGGCGACGGTCTGCCATGTCGCGGACCAGCCGCTCGCCGTCGGCCAGCGGGTGCTGCTCAAGCACACCACCCGCACGGTCAAGGCGATCGTCAAGGAGATCCCGTCCCGGCTGACCCTGGACGACCTGTCCCAGCACCCGAGCCCCGGGCAGCTGGTCGCCAACGACATCGGCCTCGTCAAGATCCGCACGGCCGAGCCGCTGGCGCTCGACTCGTACGCGGACTCCCGCCGCACCGGCTCGTTCCTGCTGATCGACCCGGCCGACGGCACCACGCTGGCCGCCGGCATGGCGGGCGACTCCTTCGCCACGGCCGCCGAGGCCGTGCGTCCCGTCGAGGACGAGGACGGCTGGGACTTCTGATGACGACGGACTTCTACGCGACCTTCGCCAAGGAGGGCGGCCGCGTCGGCAGCGGCGCCCTCGGCGCGGGCACGGGCGGGGTGGCGCGATGTGCGCGATGACGTACGCGCACCGCTCGCGCGCCCACACCCCCCGCAACCCGCACCGCCGAAGACCCTCCCCCAGACACCGTCCGGGGGCGCACCCAGCTCCCGGCCACGACCTGACGTCGTGACCGCCGGGCCAACGAGAGGAAAGCCTCCCGTGCCTGCCACCCGTACTGCCCTGCGCCGCAGCCTCGTCGCCGCCGCCGCACTGCCGCTGCTGGCCCTGGCGCTCAGCGCCTGCGGCTACGGCTCCGAGGCGAAGAAGGACGACAACGTCGCTCCCGCCGCCAAGGGCGAGAAAGTCGACGGTCTCGACACCGTCAAGGTCGGCTACTTCCCGAACCTCACCCACGCCACCGCTCTGGTCGGCGACCAGCAGGGCATCTTCCAGAAGGAGCTGGGCGGAACGAAGTTCTCCGCCACCACCTTCAACGCCGGACCCTCCGAGATCGAGGCCCTCAACGCGGGCTCCATCGACATCGGCTTCATCGGCCCCTCGCCGTCCATCAACGGCTACGTCAAGTCCAAGGGCAAGAACCTGCGCATCATCGGCGGCTCCGCCTCGGGCGGCGTGAAGCTGGTGGTCAACCCGGACAAGATCAAGACCCTGGACGACCTCAAGGGCAAGAAGATCGCCACTCCGCAGGTGGGCAACACCCAGGACGTGGCGTTCCTCAACTGGATCGCCGAGCGCGGCTGGAAGGTCGACGCCGACAGCGGCAAGGGCGACGTCTCCGTGGTCCGCACGGAGAACAAGGTCGCCCCGGACGCCTACAAGTCCGGTGCCATCGACGGCGCGTGGGCGCCTGAGCCGACCGCCTCCAAGCTGGTCAGCGAGGGTGCGAAGGTCCTGCTGGACGAGTCGACGCTGTGGCCCGACAAGAAGTTCGTGATCACGAACATCATCGTGTCGCAGAAGTTCCTGAACGAGCACCCGGACGTCGTCGAGGCGGTCCTGCGCGGCTCGGTGAAGTCCAACGAGTGGATCAACGCCAACGCGGACCAGGCGAAGAAGGCGGCCAACGACAAGCTGGCGGCCCTCACCGGCAAGCCGCTGGCCGGCGACGTGCTCGACGCGGCGTGGCCGTCCATCCAGTTCACCGACGACCCGCTGGCCGCCACCCTCCAGACGCAGGCCGAGCACGCGGTCAAGGCGGGGCTGCTGGAGGAGCCGGACCTGAAGGGCGTCTACGACCTCACCCTGCTCAACAAGGTGCTCAAGGCCGCGGGCAGGCCCGAGGTCTCCGACGCCTCGCTCGGCGTCAAGTAAGCCCGATCCGCTCAGAACCAGGAGGTGACGACCATGGCCCAGACCCTCACCAAGGACACGGCCCAGGCCGAGGACCGCACGTCGGCCCTGCACGCCGCCCGTCTCGAGCACGTCTCGAAGTCCTTCTCCGGACCGTCGGGACAGCAGCTGGTGCTGGACGACATCACCCTCGATGTCGCGCCGGGCGAGTTCGTCACCCTCCTGGGGGCGTCGGGCTGCGGAAAGTCGACGCTGCTCAACCTGGTCGCGGGGCTCGACCGTCCGACCGTGGGGTCCATCGAGACCCCCGGCGGGCGGCCCGCCCTGATGTTCCAGGAGCACGCGCTGTTCCCGTGGCTGACCGCGGGCAAGAACATCGAGCTGGCGCT
Source organism: Streptomyces sp. NPDC051907 (assembly GCF_040681075.1). NCBI lineage: Bacteria > Bacillati > Actinomycetota > Actinomycetes > Kitasatosporales > Streptomycetaceae > Streptomyces > Streptomyces sp. NPDC051907. Next base: position 16,441 of record NZ_JBFAYB010000023.1, read on the forward strand.
GCGGCTGCGGGGCGTGCCCAAGGCCGAGCGGCGCGAGGAGGCGGAGCGCCTCCTGGAGCTCGTACGGCTGCAGGGCGCGTACCGCAAGCGGGTGCACGAGCTGTCCGGCGGCATGCGCCAGCGCGTCGCCATGGCGCGCGCGCTGGCGCAGGACAGCCAGCTGCTGCTGATGGACGAGCCGTTCGCGGCGCTGGACGCGATCACCCGGGACGTGCTGCACGACGAGCTGACCCGGATCTGGCGCGAGACGAACGTGTCGGTCCTCTTCGTCACGCACAACGTGCGCGAGGCGGTGCGCCTCGCCCAGCGCGTGGTGCTGCTCTCCTCGCGTCCGGGCCGCATCGCCCACGAGTGGACGGTGGACATCGAGCAGCCGCGTCGCATCGAGGACACCGCCGTGGCGGAGCTGTCCGTCGAGATCACCGAACAACTGCGTGGGGAGATCCGCCGCCATGGCCAGCACTGATACCGGCCCCAAGGTCGCCAAGGCCGGGGACGAGGCTGCCAAGACCGACGACATCGCCGGGCTGGAGGCCGGCCTGGACGCGCTCGACGCGGTGCAGACCACCCGGACGCCCGTGCGCGAGGTGCTGGTCAAGAAGGTCCTGCCGCCGCTGATCGCCGTCGCGCTGGTCATCGTGGTGTGGCAGGCGCTGGTGCTGGCGGAGGTCACCGAGGAGTACAAGCTGCCTGCGCCGTCCACGGTGTGGGACAGCGTGTCCGAGATGTGGTTGCAGGGCACGCTGCTCGAGGTCGTGTGGACCAGCGTCTCCCGCGGTCTGCTGGGCTTCTTGATGGCGCTCGCCATCGGCACGCCGCTGGGTCTGCTGGTCGCCCGGGTGAAGTTCGTCCGGGCGGCCCTCGGTCCCATCCTGTCGGGTCTGCAGTCGCTGCCGTCGGTGGCGTGGGTGCCGCCTGCCGTCATCTGGCTCGGCCTCGAGCCGTCGATGATGTACGCCGTGATCCTGCTGGGCGCCGTGCCGTCGATCGCCAACGGCCTGGTGTCCGGCGTCGACCAGGTGCCGCCGCTGTTCCTGCGGGCGGGCCGCACGCTCGGCGCGACCGGGCTGCGCGGGACCTGGCACATCGTGCTCCCGGCGGCGCTGCCCGGCTATGTGGCGGGGCTCAAGCAGGGCTGGGCCTTCTCCTGGCGCTCGCTGATGGCCGCCGAGATCATCGCCTCCTCGCCCGAGCTGGGCCTGGGGCTGGGCCAGTTGCTGGAGAACGGCCGCAACAACGCCGACATGCCCGGCGTGTTCCTCGCCATCATCCTGATCCTGATCGTCGGCATCGCGATCGACCTGCTGATCTTCAGTCCGCTGGAGCGGTGGGTGCTGCGCAGCCGCGGCCTCCTCGTCAAGAACTGAGTCACGCCATGCCCAGCCCGGTCCTCCTCGTCATCGCCCACGGCAGCCGCGATCCGCGGCACGCGGCGACCGTGCACGCCCTCACCGGGCGCGTGCGGTCGCTGCGGCCCGGGCTGCGCGTGGAGACCGGGTTCCTGGACTTCAACGCGCCCTCGGCGCCGAGGGTGCTGGAGCGGCTGGCGGCCGAGGGCGTGCGCGAGGTGATCGCGCTGCCGCTGCTGCTGACCCGCGCCTTCCACGCGAAGGCCGACATCCCGGCGGTGCTGCGCCAGGCGCCGCCGATGCTCCGCGTCCGGCAGGCCGAGGTGCTCGGCCCGTCCCCGCTGCTGCTCTCCGCCGTGCAGCAGCGGCTGTACGACGCGGGGCTCACGCCCGGCGACAAGCGCTCGACGGGGCTGGTCCTGGCCTCGGCGGGCTCGACAGACCCGGAGGCGATCGCAGTGATCGCTGACATAGCGCGGGAGCTGAGGCGCACCGGCTGGTGCGCCGTGCGGCCTGCGTTCGCCTCCGCCTCTCTGCCGCGCACCGAGGACGCGGTGCGCCGGCTGCGCGCCGAGGGCTGCGAGCGGGTCGCGGTCGCTCCGTACGTGATCGCCCCCGGCTTCCTCCCGGACCGCATCGCCCGCGGGGCCGAGGAGTCGGGCGCCGACGTGCTCGCCGACGTCCTCGGCCCGTCCCCGGAGCTGGCCCGGCTGCTGCTCCAGCGCTTCGACGAGGCGAGTGCGGCCGAGCACCGGCTGGCGATCAGCGCCTGACGGCGATCGCGGGCGGGACGCCGCCCGTGCCCACGGCGTTGACGAAGATCCAGCCGTCGGGCGTCCGGACCAGCTGCGGCCGGTCCGAGATCCGGTCGCCCGCCTCGCGTACGGGAACGCCGTCGTCCTTCGATCCCGTACGGACGTCGATCGTCACGACCCGCTGCTGCTCGGTGAACACCGCGGCCTTCTCCGCGCCGAGCACGGTCAACGCGTTGACCCGGCTGCCCATCGTGGTGTGCCAGAGCCTTCGGCCGTCGCTCAGCGAGTAGCCGGCGACCATGGTCGCCTCCGCGGCGCCCGGCTTCCTCGTCGTCGCGACGAGGGTGTCGCCGACGACCGCGGTCAGCAGCGCGGGGCGTACGGCGAAGGCATCCGTGTCGTCCCCGACGACGAGGTCCTCGTCGGGACGGGTCAGCCGCAGCGAGGTCCGCTCGGCGCCCTGGGCGTCGTAGGACGTCACCGCGTTGACGCCCCGCTCGTCCGCCTCCTTCAGCCAGAGGGTGAAGGGCTCGGCGGAGATCACCCGAGCTCCGGCGATCTCGCTCTCGACGGGCAGCTTCTTGCGGCTCTTGACCGCTCCGGTGGCGCTGTCGAGGGTCACGAGGTCGACGGATTGGAACGCGTAGTCCTTGACGCACTCGACCAGGACGCGGGTGACGCCGTCCGAGCTGGACGCGAGGCGCGGAGAGCACTCCTTGCCCATGGGCGTCCGCCACTTCGGCGTTCCCTCGCGCAGGGCGAGGCCGCGCACCGACGTGCTCTCCAGTGCGACGGCGGTCGCGCCGTCGGCGGCGAGCCGTCCGTCGGCCGTGCTGCCCGTCCGGTCGCCGGCGTCGATCTTCCGCTCCCACAGCTTGCGGCCGCTGTCGACGTCCACGCCCCAGACCGTGTCGCAGGGGGCCTCGTGGCGGCCGAAGCCGATCACGGCGACGCCCTGGGAGACGGTGTCGCTCATCGCGCAGACAGACGCCCGCACGGGGGCGTCGAGCGTCCAGCGCCCGGCGCCGTCGCGCGGGTCGTAGGCGATCAGGCCGTCGGTGCGGACGCGGACGACGGCGCCGTCCAGGACCCAGTTGCCCACGCCCGCCACCGTGTTCGGGCGGTCGACGGGGGTGTCCCATGCGACGTCGAGGACCGGGCCGCGCAGCCAGAGGTAGAACTGCTTGCCGGGCCACGCCGCCGATAGCGCGCCCAGCGCCAGCAGAACCATCGGCAGGGTCCTTCCGGGCCTGACGCGCTTCAGCGCGGCGACCATGGCGACCGCGAGCGGCAGCCCGGTGAAGGTGAGCACGAACGCCAGGATGAGCGTGGGCGTGGTGCCCTCGGGGCAGGGGCTGTACGCGCTGCCGCAGGAGCCGCCGGGTATCGACGACCAGCCCAGCCAGTGGAACGCGACCGCCAGTCCGACGACCGCCCCCGCCAGCGCCACGAAGAGCGCCCCGCGCACCAGTCTCAGCCGGTCGTCGTCCGGTCTGCCGTCTTCCACGTCCCCGCCCCCTCGAATCCCCATGCGCCGCTCCCTCCCCAGGGGCGACGCTCGGGGAGCATAGCTCCGCCGCCCCAGCCGAGTCGATCATCGAGCGGGAGGGCGTGGGGCGCCGGCTACGCCCTCCAGCGGGGGTCGCGCCCGGCGGCCGCGAGCGCCCGCTCGAAGACGGGGGCGGAGTCGGGCAGGGAGACGGGATCGGAGAAGCCGTCGTACTGCCGGTAGACCTCGGCGTGCGTCTCGACGACGGTCAGGACCAGGGCGGCCGCCTCGTCCGAGATCCGGTGCTCCTGCCCGCTCGCGCGGGCCAGGTCCCAGCCGTGGACGGCGAGCTCCTTGGCGATCAGCGAGGCGATCTCGACCGCGGGCATGGCGGTGAACCCCAGATCGATCTCGCCCTCCCAGGCGACCGGCTCGGACCAGGCGGCCAGGGCCCGGTCCAGCTGGAGGGCGTACTGCCGCGCCCAGTCCGGCTCGGCGGCGAAGTCGCGCGCGGTGAGCTCCTCGGGGAGCTGCCTGCGCTGGGCGCGATACTCGAGACCGTGGGCGGAGTACAGGACGAGGTGGTTGGCGAGCGCCCGGACGTCCCATCCCTTGCAGGGCGTCGGCGCGCCGAGCCGGTCGCCGCCGACTCCGCGGGCGATGCGGGCGGCCTCGGCGGCGAGTTCGGTCAGATGCGGGTACACGGTGTCCTTGTCCATACGGGCGACGGTAGGCAAGGGCAGGGGGCCGGGTCTTGAACAAACGCGACGCGTGGGGGCGGGGCGTCCGGGCGCCGTCTCAGTCGAAGCTCAGGCTGCCGGTGCGGGTGCGCTTGAGCTCGAAGAAGTCGGAGTGGCTGGCGAGGGTGCGGAAGCTGTCGAACAGCCGGGCCGCCTCCTCGCCGCGCGGGATCGAGTTGAGGACGGGGCCGAACCAGACGGAGCCGTCGACGTGGATCGTGGGCGTGCCGACGTAGGAGCCGGCCGCCGGGTCCTTGCCCGCGTCGTGGCTGGTGCGCACGGCCGGGTCGTACGCGGTGTCGTGCGCGGCCTCGGCGAGCGAGGCGGGCAGGCCCAGCTCGGCCAGCGACTGGGCCACGACGTCGTCGAAGTCCTTGGCGCCCTGCTCGTGGATGCGGGCGCCGAAGGCGGTGTAGAGGTCGCGCAGGACTCCGTCGCCGTGCTGCTCGGCGGCGGCGACGGCCACCCGCACCGGGCCGATCGACTTGTCGACCAACTCCCGGTACCAGTCGGGCAGTTCGTTGCCCTCGTTGTGCAGATACAGGCTCATCACCTTGAAGCGCAGCTCTATCTCGCGCTCCCGCTCGACCTCCAGGATCCAGCGGGAGGAGATCCAGGCGAAGGGGCAGGCCGGGTCGAAGAAGAAGTCGACGACCGTCGTGGCGGCGGCCGGCGTGTGCGTCGTGCGCTCGGTGCTCTCGGTGGCCGCGGCGGTCTCGGTGCTCTCGGTGAGCTCAGCGGTCTCTGTGCTCTCAGCGGTCTGGGTGCTCTCAATTCTCTCAATGCTCATGCAGCCGAGGCTAGCCAGGCAATGGCCCGTGATCCCGGGCCACTTGGCGGCCTGTTCACTGGGCCAGTTCCGGCCAGGCCCGTGACCGTGCACCTCGGTGACCGTCCACCCCCGTGACCGTCCCCACCGCGTCAGCCGGCAGCCGGCGCGGCGTCCTCCTCGCCGAAGTGCGTGCCCTGGTGGAAGTAGAGCAGCCAGTCGCCGTCGAGCAGCCGCCACAGCGAGCTGCGGTGCGCGCGGTGGGCGCCGGACTCGGTGTCGAAGGTCAGATGCACGAGGTCGGGGGCGAGCTGGACGCCCTTCATCCGCGAGGCGGTGATCGGCCGGACAGCGGAGGCGTGGCGGGCGGTGAGGGCGGCGACGATCGAGTCCCGGTCCCAGAGCCGGCCCGAGACGCCGAACTCCCGGAACTCCGGGTGGAGCAGCCTGGCCAGCCGGTCCGGCGAGGAGCGCACCGCCGGGTCGAGGAGGCTGAACTCCCCCTCCATGGCCGCGCCCACGGCGTCGGCGGGGTCAGTCACGGGTCAGCTCCACCAGCTTGACGACGGTGTTCCAGTTACGGGTGGTGGCCATGACGCCCTTGTAGAGCGCGGGCCGTCCGAGCGCCTCGGCGAGCTTGGAGCGGCCGAGCCCGTTCGGCGTGTACAGGTACATCACCCGCTCGCCGAGCCGGAACTCCTCCGGCAGATACGCCTGCGCGTCGACGGAGGCGAAGCGCCCGGCGTCGACCGGCTCGGACAGATAGGTGGCGTGCAGCTGCCTGCCCTCCAGCTCGGCGGCGGGGAAGGGGCAGTCCTCGGCCACCGCCCGCAGATACGCGTGGTCGCGGACCAGACACCCCACCGCGAAGCCGAACCGCTTCTCGACGGCCCGCTCCAGGGCCTCGGCGAGCGCCTGCTGGTCGGTCGAGTCGCTGGTGAAGACGGCGTTTCCGCTCTGCAGATACGTGGCGACGTCGGCGTGTCCCAGTCCCTCGAGCACCTCGCGCAGCTCGGCCATCGGGACCTTCTTGTGCCCGCCCACATTGATCCCGCGCAGGAGGGCCGCGTATCCGATGCTCATGGGCCCACCATAAAGCGGCCGCCGTGCCCCGGGGGGGAGGGCACGGCGGCCGCCGGTTCAGCGATGAGGGCCGACGACTACTCGACGACCTTCAGCAGCTTGTTGGGCGTGCCCTCGCTGGGGTTGGAGATCTTGTCGGGCGTGGCGCCGTCGGTCAGGGCGTTGGCGACCTGCTCCGGGGTGGCGTCCTTGTGCCCTGCGAGGTAGACCGCCGCGGCGCCGACGACGTGGGGCGTCGCCATGGAGGTGCCGGAGATGGTCTTGGTGCCCTCGTCGCTGTCGTTCCACGACGAGGTGATGTCCGAGCCGGGGGCGTAGAGGTCCACGACCTGGCCGAAGTTGGAGAAGTCCGACTGCGCGTCCTCCTTGGTGGAGGAGGCGACCGTGATGGCCTCCTTGACCCGCGAGGGGGAGCCCTGGCCCGCGTCCGAGGACTCGTTGCCGGCCGCGACGCCGAAGGTGACGCCGGCGGCGATGGCCTTGCGGACCGCCTCGTCCAGCGCCTCGTCGACGCCGCCGCCGAGGCTCAGGTTGGCGACGGACGGGCCCTGGTGGTTCTTGGTGACCCAGTCGATGCCCGCGACGACCTGCTCGGTGGTGCCCGAGCCGTTGTCGTCCAGCACGCGGACGGCGACGATCTTCGCCTTCTTGGCGACGCCGTGGGCGGAGCCCGCGATGGTGCCCGCGACGTGGGTGCCGTGGCCATTGCCGTCGTCGGCGGACTCGTCGTTGTCGATGGCGTCGAAGCCGCTGGTCGCGCGTCCCTCGAAGTCCTTGTGGGAGACGCGGACTCCGGTGTCGATGACGTACGCCGTCACACCGTCGCCGGCGCTGTCCGGGTAGGCGTACTTGCTGTCGCCGGCGGTGTCGGCCTGGTCGACGCGGTCCAGGCCCCACGACGGCGGGTTGTCCTGGGTCGCGGAGATCGAGAACTTCTTGTTCTGGACGACCTTCTCGACGGCCGGGTCGGCGGCCAGGCGCTTGGCCTCGGTCTCCGAAAGGCCGCTGGCGGAGAAGCCGTTGATGGCGGAGCTGTAGTTGCGCTGCAGCTTGCCGCCGTACTCCTTGGCCAGGTCCTGCTTGTCGGCCTTCTCGTCCAGCATGACGATGTAGCTTCCGGCGACGGCGCCTTCGGCGTCAGCGCCGTAGATCACGCCCTGCGGGGCGGGCGCGGCGCCGGCGAGAGAGGTGTTGAGTACGGTCACTCCGGCTGCGGCAGCCACGGCAGTAATCGCCGCGGTCAACTTGATCCTGCTCGCGCGCTTGTGAGTTGCCATGAAGAGGGGGCTCCTCGTCATCAATTTGTGGGGGGATTGGCCCTCGGACGGAAAATCTCCGGGGGCACGGCTCGAAACCCTGACCGATTGACGCGCCCAGATCAAGACCTTCATGCAGCTGTGACTTACTCAACAAGGTTTCGTAATAATGAATCGGCCAGGCCGGAACAAGTCGGACTTGGCGCGCGAACTCCCGTTACATGTAAGGGGCTTCGATCCTTCTTGTCGGGGATCCGACCAGTACGAAAGGAGGAGATCCCAGCCTCGCCAGGTCACCGTCCAGCAGGAGGAGACGGCCTGAATCTGCCCTTAGTTTCAATGCGGAGACGACGGCGAGAAGCCGGAGCGAAGCATGAGGGGGATGGCGGTCATGGGGAGAATGCGGAGAACTGAAGGAATACAAGGAGGTCCACGCGGTATCGCCGCTCGGGCCGGCGGCTGGAGCGCGCAGCACCGCTGGGCGGCGGTCGGCATCTGGGTGCTGTTCGTGATTCTGGCCATGGCGGCCGGATCCGCCGCGGGCCGGGTGGATCTCAAGGAGAGCGACCAGCTGAAGGGCGAGACCACCCAGGCCGCTCGGATCGCCGAGGACGCGGGCGTCGAGGAGCCGGCCGGCGAGACCGTGCTCGTCCAGGCGCGGGACGCGTCGGGCAAGGCGACCGACCCGGCCTTCCGCGAGGCCGTCGCCGCGGTGATGAAGGCCGTGGACGCCACCGGCGAAGTGACCGCCGTGAAGTCCCCGTACGACACGAAGTCCGTCTCCAAGGACGGCCGCAGCGCGCTCGTCCAGTTCGACGTGCGGGGCGACCCCGAGACGGCCGCCGAGCGGATCGAGCCGGTGCTCAAGGCGGTCGCCGGGGTCCAGGACGAGCACAAGGAGCTGCGGATCGAGGAGATCGGCGGCGCCAGCATGAACAAGACCTTCGAAGAGGCCTTCGGCGACGACTTCAAGCAGGCGGAGTACTCCGCGGTCCCGGTCGCGCTCGGCATTCTGCTGATCGCCTTCGGCGCGCTGGTCGCGGCGCTGCTCCCGGTGCTGCTGGCGATCACCGCGATCATGGCGACGATGGGTCTGATGGGCGTGGCCAGCCACGCCATGCCGATGGGCGACTCGGCCAACTCCGTGATGCTGCTGGTGGGTCTGGCCGTCGGCGTCGACTACTGCCTGTTCTACCTCCGTCGTGAGCGCGAGGAGCGGGCCGCCGGGCGCGACGGGCGCACGGCGATCCTGATCGCGGCGGCGACCAGCGGCCGGGCCGTGGTCGTCTCCGGTGTGACGGTCTGCGTGGCCATGGCGGGCATGCTCTTCACCGGGATCGGCGAGTTCGAGTCGATGGGCCTGGCCTCGCTGATCGTGGTGGCGGTCGCGATGGCCGGCTCGGTGACCGTGCTGCCCGCGCTGCTCTCCCTGCTGGGCGAGCGGGTCGAGAAGGGCAGGCTGCCGTTCCTCAACCGCGCCAAGCGCGGCGGCGGCAGCGGCGAGAGCCGGTTCTGGCACAAGGTCCTCGGCGGCGTGTTGAAGCGGCCGCTGGTCTCCCTGCTGGTGGCCGCAGGCGCGCTGGTCGCCATCGCCCTGCCGGCGGTCGGGATGAAGACCCAGAACTTCACGCTGGACCAGGAGTTCGGCGACTCGGTGCCGATCGTGGCGACGTACCAGCGGATCAACGAGGCGTTCCCGGGCGGGGCCGACCCGGCCGAGGTCGTCGTCAAGGCGGACGACATCAACGCGGCGAACGTGAAGCAGGCCATCGCCGACTTCCGCGAGAAGGCCGTCAGCTCGGGCGCCTCCGAGGGCCCGGTCGAGGTCGTCGTGCACGACGCGCAGGACCTGGCGTTCATCTACGTGCCCCTCGTCGGCGGCTCCGACCAGGACCGCGCGGGCAAGAGCCTGGACGTCCTGCGCGACGAGGTGCGGCCGGCGACGCTGGGCAAGGTCGACGGCCTCGAGGCCCCGATCAGCGGCCAGGTCGCGGGGTCGAAGGACTTCAACGACCAGCTCGCCGGGGCGGTCACACCGGTCTTCGCCTTCGTGGTCGTCTTCGCCTTCGTGCTGATGCTGCTGTCGTTCCGCTCGCTGACGATCGCGATCACCTCGATCGTGCTCAACCTGCTGTCGGTGGGAGCGGCGTACGGCATCCTCACGGCGGTCTTCCAGCACGGCTGGGGCGCGTCGCTGGTGGGCGCGGAGGGCGTGGGCGCGATCATCGCCTGGCTGCCGCTGTTCCTGTTCGTGATCCTCTTCGGGCTCTCGATGGACTACCACGTCTTCGTGGTCTCCCGGATCCGCGAGGCGAAGATACAGGGGCGCGAGACGCGGGACGCGATCACGCACGGCGTGGTGACGACGGCCGGCGTGGTGACGAGCGCGGCGGTCATCATGGTCGCGGTGTTCGCCATCTTCGGCACGCTGTCGATGCAGTCGATGAAGCAGATGGGCGTGGGCCTGGCGGCGGCTGTGCTGATCGACGCGACGATCATCCGCGGGGTGCTGCTGCCGGCCATCATGGCGCTGCTGGGCGACAAGAACTGGTACTTCCCCCGGTGGCTGCGGTGGCTGCCGGACATGACGCACGACGAGTCCGGTCCCGCGCCGGTCGCGGCGAAGAGCCACGACGACGACGGCGACCGCTCACCGGTCCGCGTCTAACCGCCACCGCTCCCTCCGCCGGGGCTCCACCCCAGACCCCGGCCGCCGATCGCCGGACGGGCTGCTCTCCAGCTCGTCCGGCGATCGGGCGTGGGCAACCGTCCCGCGCCGCGCCGCGCACGGAGTCGGCCCGATGAGCGCGCCCGGCGCGGGGAGGGCGTGGGAACGGTGTCCGTCCGGAGCGCCCGAGCACCGCACGTCCTACCGGCCCCTGAGCACCGCCCCCTCCCCGCTCGTGAGAGCCGCCTCCTCGATCAGGTCCGCCGCCCTCCCCGTGCCGCCCTCCTCCGCCATCTGGAGTGCGATGGCCTCCAGGCGCGCGGCGACCTCGGGGTCGTATACCAGGGTCAGGACCGCCTCTCGCAGTTCCTGGGCCGTCGCCGTGTCGGAGTCGAGGCGGCGGGCGACGCCGAGCGAGACCAGCATGTCCGCGTTGCCGAACTGGTCGACCGCCTGCGGGACCGCGACCATCGGCGTCGCCGTCGCCAGACCCTCCTGGCTGCCGCCCGCGCCCGCGTGGGTGATGAAGGCGTCCGCCTGCCTGAGGATCGCCAGCTGCGGCGCCCAGCGGAGCACCTCGACGTTGGCCGGGATCTCGCCGAGCTCCTCCTCGGCCACGAACGCGCCGATCTGGAGCACGACATGCCAGCCGGCCAGGTCGCCGAACGCCTTGACGCACTCGCGGTAGAAGGCGGGGTGCTTGGTGTACGCCGAGCCGAGCGAGACCAGCAGCACCTTCTCCGCGTCGGCCGGGCGGCGCCACTCCCCCTGGTCCGCGCGCGCTCCCTGGCACGCGCCGACGAACGTGAACACGGACTCGTCGACCCGGTCGGCGTGGGGCTGGAGCACCCTGGGGATCAGCACCAGCGACCGCTCGGGACGGGCGACCAGCGTGTCGGGATGCTGGTGGCTCATGTCGTTCTCCTCGAGCCAGGCGTGGAAGCGGGCGTAGTACGCCTGGCCCCGCTCCGACGCCCGCAGCTCGGCGAACGCGGGCTCGGCGACCTCCTCCTCGTACCCCTGCCAGGCGACGAGGTTGGGCGAGAGGGAGACGGCGGGCACGCCCCACCGGTGGGCGAGGACGACCGCCGGGTAGGAGGTGATGTCGTGGATGACGAGGTCCGGCTCGTCTCCCTCGAACGCCGCCGCCAGCTGCGGCAGCGCCTGGACGGCGTCGTCCAGGAAGGGCTCGAGGCTGTCGATCAGCTCGGCGCCCCAGTCCTCCGGGTCGGTGGGAAGCGTGGACGTGTAGATCACGGGCTCTGCGCCGGTCTCGGCGACCTTGTCCGCGAACGAGGCGGGGATCGCGTAGCTGACGCGGTGTCCGCGGGCGACGAGCTCTCGAATGACGTCGATGCTCGGGTTCACGTGCCCGGGGGCGGCGATGGAGAACATGGCGATGTGGACGGGGCGAGGCGTGGTCATGCCTCCACATTAACGAGACGATACGTCTCGTGCAACTACATCGACGCCGACCGAGGCGCCGACGGCTCAGCGCTGGTAGCGGGCCAGCACCAGGCCGCCGTCCTCGACGAGCCGTTCCGCCAGCTCCTCGGCGTCGATCGCGCCGCTGTAGTACTCCTGGTACGCGGGCGTCGCCACCTTGTCCTTCCACTCCGGATAGCCGCGCACGGACTGCGCGGGCGCGGAGCGCAGATCCCGCGCGAGCGCCGCGCCGGTCGCCCAGCCGTCCTTCTCGGTGTGCAGGGCCGGGTCCGCCAGCGCCTGCGTGCCGGTCGGCAGCATCCAGTCGCCCTTGGCCAGCCGCACCATGTTCCGCGGCTGGAGCATGAAGTCGATGAACCGCGCCGCCTCCTTCTTGTACGGGCTGTCCTGCGCGATCGACAGGGTCTGCGGGCTCACCCCCTGGGCCAGCCCCTCCCGTCCCGCGGGGGCCGGGAGCACCGTCCACTCGAAGCCCTCGGGCGCCTGCTGCACGATCTGCTGGCGGTAGGAGAAGCCCAGCGGGACCATCGCGTACTTGCCGCCGAACAGCCCGGGCAGCGTGTCCGATCCGCCCATGCCGAGCGTGGAGCGGGAGGCGCTCTCGTCGGTGTTGAACAGATCGTGGATCGTGCCGGGGACCACGCCGTCGCCCTCGGCGAACTTGAGGTCGACCTTGCCGTCGGCGCCGCGGTGGAAGAGCTGCCCGCCGGCCGAGAGGCCGAGGTTGAGAGTGACGGAGACCGGCTCCTTCAGCGGCCAGGCGACGGCGTGGCGCCCCTCGCCCATCGTCTCGGTGAGGTCCTTGGCGACCTGCCGGAACTCCTCCCAGCTCCATGGCCTCTCGACGGTCGGCATCCGCACGCCCGAGGCCGCGAGGACCTTCCTGTCGGCGATCAGCACGCGCGGCTCCTGGAGGAAGGGCACTCCGTAGACGCCGTCGCCGAACGTGGTGGTCTGCCAACTGCGCTCGGGGATGTCGGACTTGAGGCGCTGGGGCAGCAGGTCGGTGAGGTCGGCCAGATAGCCGCCGTACGCGAAGTCGGCGAGGTCGTCGGAGGCGTCGTGGACGACGTCGGGGGCCTCGCCGCCCTCGAACGAGGTCAGCAGCTGGTCGTGGACGCTGTCCCAGCTGCCCTGGACGTACTCGACCCGGACGTCGGGGTGCGCGGCGTTCCACTCCGCGACGAGCTCCTTGTTGGCGTCGACGGACTCCTTCTGCCAGGCGAGGGACTGGAAGCGCAGGGTGATCCGGCCGTCGTCGTCCCCGCCGTCGGAGGTGCAGCCGCCGAGCAGCACCACGGCAGCGGCGGCGGCCAGCAGGCGGCGCAGACGCATCAGCTCTTCACCGCCCCGGCCAGCATCCCGCCCGTGATCCGCCTCTGGATGAGCGCGAAGACGACGAGCGAGGGGATCGTCGCAAGGAACGCGGCCGCGGCGAGCGGGCCGAGGTCGGCGACGCCCTCCGCGCCGAGGAAGTGCGTCAGGACGACGGGCAAGGTCTGCTTCTCCGGGCTCTTGAGCAGGACGAGCGCGAAGAAGAACTCGTTCCATGCGGTGACGAAGGCGAACAGGGCCGTGGCGACGATGCCGGGCGCCAGCAGCGGAGCGGTGACCGAGACGAGCGTGCGCAGCCGGCCCGCGCCGTCGACGGCCGCGGCCTCCTCGAGCTCGCGCGGCACCGCCCGTACGTATCCGACCAGCATCCACAGCGCGAACGGCAGCGACCAGACGACGTAGACCATGACCAGCCCGGACAGCGCGTTGATCAGGTGCAGGCTCTTGAGGACCAGGAACAGCGGAATGATCACCAGGACGAAGGGGAACGCCTGGCTGACCACGACCCAGCCGGTGGCGGCGGCGGAGAGCCTGCTCCGGCTGCGGGCCATGACGTACGCCATGGGCGTCGCGACGACGACGGCGATCAGGGCGGCGGACAGGGCCGCGACCAGGCTGTTCCCGGCGGCCTGGAGGAGCGGCTGCTCGTCGAAGGCCTGACGGAAGTTGTCCAGCGTCGGGTTCTTCGGGATCCAGGTGGGGTGGAGCGAGGCGAGTTCGCGGGCCGGCTTGAAGGCGGTCGAGATCAGCCACAGGAAGGGGAAGGCGAGGAAGACGAGGTAGCAGAGCAGCGCCGCGTACTGCCCGGCGCGGGCGGGCCGGCCGGTGCGGAAGACGGTCGCCTCCGCGCGCCCGCGACGCGGGACCGCCGATGCGCGCCTGCGCATGAGCGTCACTTCTGCTCGCCTCCTCTGAGCCGTCCCACGAGGTACAGGGCGAGCAGCACCGAGACGACGGCGACCATGACGCAGCCCATGGCCGCCGCATAGCCGAACTGCCCGTAGCGGAAGGCCTCTTCGTAGGCGAAGAGCATCGGCAGCCGGGTGCGTCCGCCGGGGCCGCCGTTGGTGAGCACGTACACCAGGGCGAAGGAGTTGAAGTTCCAGATGAGGTTGAGTGCGGTGATGGCGAGCGCGACCGGCTTCAGCGCGGGCCAGGTGACGGTGCGGAACCGGCGCCACGCGCCCGCGCCGTCGAGGGCGGCGGCTTCGTGGAGCTCGTGCGGAGTGTTCTGGAGTCCGGCGAGGAGGGCGACGGTGGTCTGCGGCATGCCGGCCCAGACGCCGACGACGATCACGGCGGGCAGGGCGGTGGCGAGCCCGGTGAGCCAGTCCCGCCCGTCGCCGAGGCCCAGATCGCGGATGGTCTCGTTGAGGATGCCGGCGTCCGGGTTGTATACGAGCCGCCACATGATGCCGACGACGACCTCGGGCATCGCCCAGGGAATGATCGCCAGCGCGCGGGCCAGCCAGCGGAAGCGAAGGTTCTGGTTGAGCAGGAGGGCGAGGCCGAGGGCGAGGAAGAACTGCGGCACGGTCACGCCGACCGCCCACAGCAGGCCGATCGTGAACGAGTCCCAGAAGAGGCTGTCATGGGCCAGGTCCTGGAAGTTGAGCGTCCCGATCCACTCGGTGGGCTCGGTGCGGCCGGCCTGGGAGTCGGTGAAGGCGAGCGCGATGCCGTAGAGCAGCGGGCCGACGCTGAGCACGAGGATCGGGATCAGGGCCGGCAGGACGAGGAACCAGGCGCCGTGGTCCAGCGGCTTCGAGGAGGCCGGCTTGGTGGGCGGCGGCTTCGTGGAAGGTGGCGCGGCGGTCGTCGACGTCACGGAACCGGCTCCTTTGGGCGGCTCTTCCTGGTCGGCCGCCCAGGCGGCCCCCGTCATCGTGCTGACGGCCCGTCGGTTCGTCAAGGCGGCCTGCACGGATGCGAGAATTTGTTCCCATGGACGAGACACGCGCCCGCGAGGTGCTGAGGGCGGCTGGACTCCCCGCGGACGGGGCGCTGCTGGCGCTCGGCGAGAACGCGGTGTTCGCGGCGGGCGACTTGGTTGTGAAGGTGGGCCGGGACGCGGAGCTGCTCGCCCGGGCGGAGCGCGAGGTGTCGGTCGCCGGCTGGCTGGCGGAGGCCGGCGTGCCGGCGGTGCGGGCCGCCGAGCCCTCGGCGCGACTGGCCGAGGGGCATCCGGTGACGGTGTGGCACAGGCTGCCGGACGCGGTGCGCCTGGCGGAGCCGGCCGATCTGGCCGTACTGCTGCGCCGGGTCCACGCCCTGCCCGCGCCGGACTTCGTGCTGCCGGGGCGGGAGCTGCTGGGCGGGGTGGAGCGGTGGCTCCGGCTGGCCGGAGACGCCGTCGACGCGGCGGACGCGGCGTATCTGCGGGCCCGCCGCGACGGCTTCGCGGAGGCGGCGGCCGCGCTGACTCCGCAGCTGCCCCCGGGCCCGATCCACGGCGACGCGCTCCCCCGCAACGTCCATGTGGGCCCGGACGGCCCGGTCCTGGTCGACCTGGAGACCTTCTCCTCGGACCTGCGCGAGCACGACCTGGTGGTCATGGCCCTCTCGCGCGACCGCTACGGGCTCGGTCCGCAGGCGTACGACGATTTCACCGTGGCGTACGGCTGGGACGTGCGCGACTGGTCCGGCTGCGAGGTGCTGCGCGGCGCGCGGGAGACGGCGAGCTGCGCCTGGGTGGCCCAGCACGCGCCGACGAACCCGAAGGCGCGGGCGGAGTTCGACCGCCGGGTCAGGTCGCTGCGCGAGCAGGACCCCGAGGTCCGCTGGCATCCGTTCTGACGGACCGGCGGCCCGGCGTCGACCACCTGGGCGCGGCCGGTCAGCTGCGCGGAGCCTGCCCGACGCCCTTCGCACAGGGGATACCGCAGCCTGCGTCCACAGCCACAAGGGCGCGAGGCGGCCCGGCGGCCGTCGAGAGCGGCCCGCACCCGCGGATCATCGGCACGTCGCCGCAGCCCGCCGGTCACCCGCCCGCGCTTGAGCCCGTCACTGCGCCCGCCCGCCCCGCTCTCCGCCCGTCAGCTCGCCGTGGCCGCGAGCTCCCGCAGCGGCCAGGAGCCGTCCACGACCGCGTCGGCCGTTCCCTTCTTGCGCAGGAAGCGCTGGAAGTCGGTCGCCCACTCGGCGTACCACTGGATCTGACGCTCATGCAGTTCTCCGGGCGTCAGCGCTGCCACCGACGGGTGGCGGACCGCCAGCGCGGCGGCCACGCGGACCGCGGCGAGGGCGTCGGCCGAGGCGTCGTGCGCCTCCCCCAGCCGGACGCCGTACTCCGTGCAGACCGCCTCCAGCGTGCGCTTGCCCTTGCGGTAGCGGTCGACCGCGCGGTCGATGGTGTACGGGTCGATCACCGGGCCGATCTCCGCGCCGCCCAGCCGGTCGCTCAGCGAGGGCAGGTCGTGCCGCCGCAGCTCGGCGGTGAGCAGCGTCAGATCGAACGCCGCGTTGTACGCCACGACCGGGACGCCCTCGCGCCAGTAGCCGCACAGCGTCTGCGCGACCTCGTCGGCCACCTCGCGGGCCGGGCGGCCCTCCGCCGCCGCGCGCTCGCTGGATATGCCGTGGATCGCCGACGCCTGGGCGGGGATGCGGATGCCCGGGTCCGCCAGCCATACGGCCCGGCTGACCGGCTCCCCCGCCGTCACGCCGATGACCGCCGCCGTCACGATGCGCGCCTCGCGCGGCTCCGTGCCCGTCGTCTCCAGATCGAAGCCGACCAGCGGTTCCCCGTGCCAAGCCATAGTGGTCCCCTCCTCGTGGTGCGGTGGTGCAGTGGTGCGCTCCCCCATCGGCTGTCACCCTCCCACGCGCCACTGACAACTCAGGAGACGGGACACCTCAGGAGACGGGACGCGAGTCCGCCCATACAGACTCGAACTCTTCGCGGTATGTCTGGAAAAGTCCGTTCTCGCTGTCCTGGCCCGCGCGGACCACCGACCGGCCGCCGCCGCGCAGGACCAGCACCGGCGCCTCCATGCCCCTGGCCCGGCGCAGATACGACTGGACGACGGCCAGCCCGTCGGGGCCGTCGCCGTCGACGAGATAGGCGGTGAAGCGGGGCGTCTCGTCGAAGACCTGGATCTCGAAGGCCCCCGGATCGCGCAGCCGGGAGCGGACCCGGCGCATATGGAGGATGTTCATCTCCACCGTGCGGCTCAGCTCGCCCTTCTTCAGGCCGAGTTCGCGCTCGCGTCGCTTGACCGCGCTGCTCGCCGGGTTCAGGAAGACCAGCCGCACCCGGCAGCCCGACTCCGCGAGCCGGACGAGCCTGCGGCCCGAGAAGTTCTGGACCAGGAGGTTCAGGCCTATGCCGATCGCGTCGAGCCGGCGCGCCCCGCCGAACAGGTCCTCCGCCGGAAGCTGACGCTGCAGCCGCACCCGGTCCGGGTGGACCGAGACCACATCGGCGTACCGGTCCCCGACCAGGTCCTCGACCGCGTCGACCGGGAGGCGGTCCGAGGACGGCACCCCCGCGCCGCTGCCCAGTATCTCCAGCAGCCGCGCCGACGCCCGCTCCGCCTGCGCCAGCACGGCCTCGTTGAGCGCGCGGTTGCGCGAGACCACGTTCCGCGCGACCTCCAGCTCGTCCAGCGCGAGCTCCACGTCCCGGCGGTCGTCGAAGTAGGGCTCGAAGCAGGGCCAGTGCTGGACCATCAGCTCCCGCAGCTGCGGGAGGGTGAGGAAGGACAGCACGTTGTCGTCCGCGGGATCGAGCAGATAGCCCTTCCTGCGGGACACCTCGCGCACCGCGACCGCCCGCTGGACCCACTCGTGCCCCGCGGGTCCCGCGGCGGCCACCACCCAGTCGTCGCCGTGGACCGGCTCGTAGATGGGCCGCAGCACCGCGGCCACGACCGCGCGCAGCCGCTGCTCCACGAGGTTCAGCCAAATGTAGGCGCGCCCGGCGCGTTGAGCGCGCGTGCGCACCTCGCTCCAGGCGTCCGCTCCCCAGTCCAGCTCGGCCCCGATCTCCATCGGCCGTGCGAGGGAGACCGCGCCTGGCGGGACCTCGGCGGAGCCCCCCTCGTGACCAGGGTCACCTGGGGGCAGCTCCAGCCCTCCCGAGCTCACCCGCGCACCGCCTTCCCTTCCCCCTTCGAACGATCAAGGAAGAGTACTCCGCGAGCGGGACGCGGTGCAGCCGGATCGACAGGGTCCTTCCTCAACTCCCTTGACCGGTCGACGCCTTCCCGCAGGCGAGATCTGCCGTAGTGAGCCGATTCATAGCGGTTGCGCCCCCGGGCTAGGCCCAGAACCCCATGTTGACCGCGTCGTCCCGCCCTGCCGGACCCCCTCACCCGCGATACTTTCGGGGAGGATCTGGGCCAAGTGCCCCCCAGCACCCGGATCAGAAGTGGAAGAGTCATATCTATGCAGGTCTGGCCGGGACAGGCGTATCCACTCGGCGCCACGTACGACGGCGCCGGGACGAACTTCGCGGTGTACTCCGAAGCCGCCCGACGAATCGAGCTGTGCTTACTCCACGACGACGGCTCGGAGACCGCGGTGGAGCTGCGGGAGACCGACGCCTTCGTACGACACGCGTATCTGCCGGGCGTGATGCCGGGCCAGCGGTACGGATTCAGGGTCCACGGTCCGTACGCGCCGGAGCGCGGGCAGCGCTGCAACTCCGCCAAGCTGCTCCTCGATCCGTACGCGCGTGCGATCAGCGGCGCGGTCGACTGGGGCGAGTCGGTCTACGGGTACCACTTCGGCAGGCCCGACTCGCGCAACGATCTCGACTCCGCGCCGCACACCATGTCGTCCGTCGTGGTCAATCCCTACTTCGACTGGGGAGACGACCGGCCGCCGCGGACCGACTACCACCGGACGGTGATCTACGAGGCCCATGTGAAGGGCCTGACCATGCTCCATCCGGAGCTGCCCCCGGAGCTGCGGGGCACCTACGCCGGGCTCGCTCATCCGGCCGTCCTGTCCCACCTCACCGAACTGGGCGTCACGACGCTCGAGTTGATGCCGGTGCACCAGTTCGTCAACGACCACCGGCTGGTGGACCAGGGGCTGAACAACTACTGGGGCTACAACACCATCGGCTTCTTCGCCCCGCACAACGCCTACGCCTCCTGGGGCGACCGCGGAGAGCAGGTGCTGGAGTTCAAGCAGGCCGTGCGGGCGCTGCACCAGGCGGGCATCGAGGTCATCCTCGACGTGGTCTACAACCACACCGCGGAGGGCAGCCATCTGGGGCCGACGCTCTCCTTCCGGGGGCTGGACAACGCCTCGTACTACCGGCTGGCCGAGGACCGGCGGTACTACACGGACACCACCGGCACCGGGAACTCGCTGCTGATGCGCAGCCCGCACGTCCTTCAGCTGATCATGGACTCGCTGCGGTACTGGGTGACCGAGATGCACGTCGACGGCTTCCGCTTCGACCTGGCGGCCACGCTCGCCCGGCAGTTCCACGAGGTGGACCGGCTCTCCTCGTTCTTCGACCTGGTGCAGCAGGACCCGGTGGTCAGCCAGGTGAAGCTGATCGCCGAGCCGTGGGACGTGGGCGAGGGCGGCTACCAGGTGGGGAACTTCCCGCCGCTGTGGACCGAGTGGAACGGCAAGTACCGCGACTGCGTGCGCGACCTGTGGCGGGGCGAGCCCCGCACGCTCGCCGAGTTCGCCTCGCGGCTGACCGGCTCGTCCGACCTCTACCAGGACGACGGGCGCCGGCCGCTCGCCTCCATCAACTTCGCCACCTGCCACGACGGCTTCACCCTGGCCGACCTGGTCTCGTACAACGACAAGCACAACGAGGACAACGGCGAGGGCAACCGCGACGGCGAGAGCCACAACCGGTCCTGGAACTGCGGCGCCGAGGGCGAGACGAGCGATGCCGAGGTGCGTGACCTGCGGGATCGTCAGATGCGGAACTTCATCGCGACGCTGATGCTCTCGCAGGGCGTGCCGATGCTCAGCCACGGCGACGAGTTCGCGCGGACGCAGGGCGGCAACAACAACGCGTACTGCCAGGACAACGAGATCTCCTGGGTGCGGTGGCCGGATCCCGGCGAGGGCAAGGACGACGACAGCACGCTGCTGGCCTTCACCCGGGCGATGGTGTGGCTGCGCCGCGACCACCCGGTGTTCCGGCGCAGACGCTTCTTCCACGGCCGGCCGGTGGAGGGGACGCACGACGACCTCTCCGACATCGCCTGGTTCACTCCGGAGGGCGAGGAGATGACCCAGCGGGACTGGCAGGCGGCGCACGCGAAGGCGCTCTCCGTCTTCCTGAACGGCAACGCGATCTCGGAGCCCGGGCCGCGCGGCGAGCGGATCTCGGACGACTCCTTCCTGCTGATGTTCAACGCGAGCGCGGAGGATCTGGAGTTCGCGGTTCCGGTGAACCACGGCCGCCAGTGGCAGGTGGTCGTGGACACGGCCCGCAAGGAGGGCATCCCCCCGGGCACGGGCCCGAAGGCGGCGGCCGGGGAACGGGTACGGCTGGTGGGCCGGAGCCTGACGGTACTGCGGCGCCCGGCGTAGGCGGGGGGGCGGGGCGGGATCTTGGCGGGGCGCGGGAGGCGGGTGCGGGGGGCGTCGCCGGGGCGCGGGTGCGGGCGGCGTGGCCGGACGGCGTCACCGGGCGCGGGTCCGGACGGCGTCACCGCGCTGGGGCGAGGCTCGGGGCTGCACGGGCGGGACCTCGGCGAGGCGCGGGAGACGGGTGCGGGCAGCGTCGCCGGGACGCAGGTCCGGACGGCGGCGCCGCACCAGCGCGAGGGCCGCACGGGCGGCACCTCGGCCAGGCGCGGGACGCGGGTGCGGGAAGCGTCCCGGGACGCAAGTCCGGACAGCAGCACCGCACCGGGGCTCCGGGCCGCACGGGCGGCACCTCGGCCAGGCGCGGGACGCAGGGCCGGGCAGTGTCACCGGGCGCAGGTCCGGACGGCGGCGCCGCGCCGGGGTGCGCCCGCGTATCGGCGGCACTCCGCGCGCCCGCGCCACCCGCCGCTCTCCGCGCGCCGGACCGGCTGAATTTCGAGCCCGGCCGGCGCTTGAGGACGCAATCGCGGGTACGTACGTTCGCATGACGCCCACCGCCACCTACCGGCTCCAGCTCCAGCCGGACTTCCCGTTCTCGGCCGCCGCGGAAGCCGCGCCGTACCTCGCCTCGCTCGGCGTCTCGCATCTGCATCTGTCGCCGGTGCTGGAGGCGGTGCCCGGCTCGACGCACGGCTACGACGTCGTCGACCCCACCCGCGTACGGGAGGAGCTGGGCGGCGAGGAGGGTCTGCGGGCACTCGCCCGCACCGCGCGCGAGCACGGTCTCGGCCTCGTCGTGGACATCGTCCCGAACCACATGGCCGCCGTGCCGCGCCATAACCGCGCCCTGTGGGACGTCCTCCGCGAGGGCCCCGGCTCCCGGTACGCCCGCTGGTTCGACATCGACTGGGAGGCGGGCGGCGGCAAGGTCCTGCTGCCGGTGCTCGCGGGCCGGGTGGGGGACGCGCTGAGCACGATGCGCGTCGAGGGGGACGTGCTGCACTACGAGGAGCAGCGCTTCCCGCTGCGCCCCGCCACCGCGCGGCTGCCGCTGCCCGAGCTGCTCGACGCGCAGCACTACCGGCTGGCCTGGTGGCGGCTGGCCCGCACCGAGCTCAACTACCGCCGGTTCTTCACCGTCTCGGATCTGATCGGGGTCCGGGTGGAGGACCCCGAGGTCTTCGCCGCGACCCACGGGAAGATCCTGGAGCTGGTGCGGGACGGGGTGGTGGAGGGTCTGCGGGTGGACCATCCGGACGGGCTCGCCGACCCGGAGGAGTATCTGCGCCGGCTGGAGCAGGAGACGGGGGCCGGGTGCTGGACCGTCGTCGAGAAGATCCTCACCGGGGACGAGCGGCTGCCGGCCGGCTGGCCGGTGGCCGGCACGACGGGGTACGACGCGCTGCGCCGCCTCGACGGCCTGTTCACCGATCCGGCGGGGGCGGCCGAACTGCTGGACCACTACCGGGAGTTCGCCGGTCCTTCGGGGGACCGCGGGGGCTACTGGGAGTCGACGGTGCGCCGCGCCGCGTACAAGGTGGTCACGCATGAGCTGGCCGCCGAGACCGCCGCGCTCGCCCGCCTCGCGCAGCGGGTCTGCGCCGCGGACCCCGCGCTGCGCGACCACGCGCCGTGGGCGCTGCGGGCGGCGGTGCGGGAGCTGCTGGTGCGGGTCCCGGTGTACCGCCCCTACCGCGTCGGCGGCGAGGCCGCGCTGCCCGAGGAGGCGGCGACGGCGGCGAAGCGGACCTTCGCGGTCGCGGAGGAGGCGAGGGCCGTCGACGTGGTGCGGGACCTGGCGCTCGGGCGGCTCGGGGACGGGCCGGAGCAGCGGGGCTTCCGGGCGCGCTTCGCCCAGACATCGTCCGCGCTGCGCGCGAAGTCCGTCGAGGACACGGCGTTCTACCGGTACGCGCCGCTGATCTCGGCGAACGAGGTGGGCGGGGACCCGGGCAGCCCGGCGGTGGCGCCCGAGGAGTTCCACGCGTACTGCGCCCGGCTGGCCCGCGACTGGCCGGCCACCGGCACGGTGCTGTCCACGCACGACACCAAGCGGAGCGCGGACGTGCGGGCCAGGATCGCGGTGCTGTCGGAATGCCCGCGGTGGTGGGCGGAGTTCCTGGACCGCGTCACCGAGGAGGCGGGACGGCTGGAGGGCGGGCGCGCCCCCGATCCGCATCTGGCGTGGACGGCGTGGCAGACGGCCGTCGGCTTCGGGCTCCCGAACGCCGACAGGCTGGCGGGCGCGCTGCTGAAGGGCGCGCGGGAGGCCGGGCTGCACACGACCTGGACGGAGCCGGATCCGGCGTACGAGGGGGCGCTGGCGGCGTTCGTGGAGGCGGGCCCGGCGGGGCCGCCGCTGTACTCGGTGGCGGTCTTCGCCCGGAAGCTCGATCCCTATGTGCGGGCCAATGCGCTGGGCGCGGCGCTGGCCCAGCTGACGATGCCGGGGGTGCCGGACGTGTACCAGGGCGCGGAGCGCGAGTACGCGGCTCTGGTGGACCCGGACAACCGGGGGCCGTTCCGGCGGCCGGCGCCCGACGAGAAGACGGCGGTGACGCAGGCGGCGCTGCGGCTGCGCCGGGAGCGCCCGGAGGTCTTCGGCGAGTCGGGGACGTACGAGCCGCTCGCCGCGGACGGCCCGGCGGCGGAGCACTGCGTGGCCTTCTGCCGCTCGGGCGAGGTCGTCACGGCCGTCACCCGGCTCTCGCTGCGGCTGGAGCAGGCGGGCGGCTGGGCGGGGACGGAGCTGACGCTGCCGCAGGGGCGGTGGACGGATCTGCTCGCTCCGGAGCGGGAGTTCGCGTCGGGGCCGGTGGCGCTGGCGGAGCTGTTCGCCGAGCGGCCGGTGGCGCTGCTCAGCCGCGCGGACGTACGAGAAGTGTCTGCGGGGAGCGCGTGAGCAGCCCGGTCGCGACCGGGCGGAAGCCGGGGGCCCAGCGCAGCCGCGGCATCGCGTCGAGCAGCGCCCGCAGCCCGAGCTCGGCCTCCAGCGCGGCCAACTGCACCGCGGGGCAGTCGCCGGGCCCGAAGGCGAGCTGACCGGTGTCCACGCGCAGCGGGTCGAACCGGTCCGGCTCCCTGAACCGATCGGGGTCGTGCCCGGCCGCGCCGATCAGACAGGCCACGGCCGCGCCCGCGGGTATGGTCCCGCCGCTGACGGGCGCCTCGGCGGCGGGAGCGGGTACGACTCGCGCAGCCGCTGGTACAGGGGGTATGGGTCCCGCACGGCGAGCAGGCGCGGGGGGGGGCGGCGGCGAAGGGGTGGTGCGGGCGCGTGGACGGCAGGCCGGGCGTGAGGTCGGGCTCGGAGCCGGACCCGGCGGCGGGCTCGGGCTCGGGGTCCGGGTGCGCGAGCAGCGGCTCGGGGGCGGCGGCCGGGAGGCGGTGCGGGGGCGTGGACAGCACGCCGGGCGTCGAGGACGGGCGGTCGGGCCCGGCGGCAGACTCGGGGTCGGGGTCGGGGTGCGCGGGCATCGGGGGTCCGGCTTCTTGGGGTGCTGGTTCCCTCGGCGGATCACCGCCCCGCTCGCCGCGCAGTCCCCCGTGCGCCGTACGGTGACACGACGTCAGCGGAGCCGACCACGCCTTGGGCGCGGCCGGCTCCGCTGCGGCGGCCCGGCGGTGTCAGCCGGCGTCGGCCATCCGGTGGTCGGCCCCGGTCGCGAGCGCGCCGGGGGCCTGCCGGCCCGCCGTGCCCGGTCCGTCAGGACCGCCGGGCTTCACCGGCCACCACGCCCGCTCGCCGAGCAGCGCCAGCGCCGCGGGCAGGATCAGGGCCCGCAGCACCACGGCGTCGAAGAGCACCGCCACCGTCAGTCCCACCGCGATCTGCTTCATCTCGATACGGTCGATGAACAGGAAGCTGGCGAAGACCGACACCATGATCACTGCCGCGCTGGTGACGACGCTCGCGGAGCCCGCGATCCCGTCCACCACCGCCTGCCGGGTCGACGTGCCGCGACGCACGGCTTCTCTGATCCGGCTGACCACGAAGATCTGGTAGTCGGTGGAGAGTCCGACGAGGATCGCGAAGACCATCAGGGGCGTGCGCGAGCCGACGAAGCCGAGCGATTCGAACCCGAGCAGCCCCTCCGCCCAGGTCCTCTGGAAGACCAGGGTGAGCACGCCCCAGGAGACCAGCGCCGCGGCCAGGTTGAGCAGGACGCCGAGCCCCGCGAGGACCAGCGAGCGGAAGGCCGCGTACATGATGACGAGAGTCGCCAGCGAACCGAAGCCGATCACCCAGAGCAGCCTGCTCTCCTGGTGCGCGGCGTAGTCCGCCCCCGCGGCGATCTCGCCGCTGACGGCGACCTCCGCGCCGGCTGTCCGCCCGACCGAGGCGGGGATCGCCTCGTCGCGCAGCTTGGCGAGGGAGCGGGCGGCCTCGTCGGAGTTCTGTGCGTACGGGACGGCCAGCCGCAGCAGCCCGGTCGTGCCGTCCTGGGAGACGCTGATCCGCGGCGGACGGTCCTGTGCGAAGAGCGGGTCGCCCTTGGTGCGTTCGGCGAGCCGGCCCAGTGCGGCCGCGGGGTCGTCGGCCTTCAGCAGGACCAGGTGCGCGGGGCCCTCCGACGGGTACGCCTCGGTCAGCCGGTCGTACGCGGCGACGGCGGCCACGCTGTCGGGGAACGTCTCCTTGCCCTCCGTCCCCAGGGTCATCTCGACGGCGGGCAGCGCGAGCGCGGCGGTCGCGGCGACGCCCAGGACGAGGGTGGCGAGCGGGCGGCGCATGACGGGCCGGAGCATGGCGCTCCACATCCGGCTCTGCGCCGGGCCCGGGCCCTGGTGGCCAGCCCTGCGGCGAGACGCTCTGCGGCCGTCCATCCGGGGGCCCAGCTTGGCGAGCAGCGCGGGCAGCACGGTCAGCGATCCCACCACCGCGACCAGCGTGACCAGGATCGCGCCGGTGGCGATGGAGGAGAAGATCACGTCCTCCATGAGGTAGAGACCGCCGAGGGCGAGCGCCACGGCGAGCCCGGAGTCGACGATCGCCCGGCCGGAGGTGGCCGCGGCGACCTCGACGGCGGCGGCGTGGCTGAGCGTTCCCCCGCTGCGCTCGCGCTCCTCGCGGGCGCGCTTGAGGTAGAAGAGCGAGTAGTCGACGCCGACGGCCATGCCCAGCATGAAGATCGCGCTGAGCGCGGCGCCGCCCGCGTCGGGGAAGACCCAGGACGCCAGCCCGTACAGCCCGACCGCGCCGGCGAACGCGGAGAGCGCGAGGAGCACCGGGATGCCCGCGGCGAGCACCGCGCCGAACACGACGAAGAGGATGACGAAGGTGACCGGGAGGCTGATCAGCTCGGTCCGCTGGAGGTCTTGGCCCTGTTTGTCGTTGACTCCGTTGGAGATGGACGCGCTGCCGGTCTGCTCGATCCGCAGATCCTGGTGCGCGCCGCGGACGGCCTCGGTCTGCTGGAGCAGCGCGTCGACGTCCTTCTTGGCGGTCTCCCGGTCGCCGCGCAGGGTGACGGCGACCATGACCGCCTGCCCGTCGCCCGACCGCCGCGGGCTCGCGACGTCGACGACGGAGGGCAGTCGCTCCATGCGCCGGCCGACCTCGCGCGCCGCGGCGTCGGCGGCCGAGGTGTCGAGCCTGCCGCGGGGCGCGGTGATGAGGATCTGCTCGACGGGGGCGGGGGTGAGCCCGCTGTGAGCGGCCATGGCCTCGGCGCGGCCCGCCTCGCCGACCCAGAAGTCCTCGAACTTCCCCTTGTTGGTGCCGGCGGCGGCGCCGGCGCCGATGCAGAGGGCGAGGAACACGAGCCAGCCCGCCACCGCCCGCCATGGATGACGGGCGCACCAACGCGCCGTGCGGACGGTGATCGGAACTCTGCCCGGCATGCGGGCACCTCCCCCTGGGAAAACTGATCGTCTCGATGTGCGATCAGCGTCGCGTCAGGGGTGTGCCCAGGTCACTGGTGAGGGCAGGCGTATGGCACGGGGGCTATCCCCACCCCGCTCGAAGAGCGGTCGGCAGGGCGGCCGACGGCTGAGGCGGGTCGGCCGACGGCGGGACGGACGCTCGACGCCGGGCGGTCAGCGGTCAGCGGTCAGCGGTCAGCGGGCGGTGAGGCGGAAGCTCATATGGCCGAAGCCCACCATGTCCCCGTCGTGCACGACGACCGAGCCGGTGACGCGCCGGCCGTTGACCGTGGTGCCGTTGGTCGAGCCGAGGTCGCGCAGTATCCACAGGCTGCCCTGCCGGCTCAGCTCGGCGTGCAGACGCGAGACCGTGTCATGGCTGAGCCGCAGCCCGTTCGCGGGGTCGCGGCCGATCCGCAGGGGGTAGGGAGAGGCGGGCTCGGGGAGCAGCAGCGGCGGCAGCCGCTCGGCCTGCCAGGCCCTGCGCAGCCGTACGGAGAACGCGGAGATCCTGCCCACCGCCGCGTACAGCCGCTGCGACCAGCGGCTCTCCGTCTCGAGGTCCGCGGTGAGCGCCTTCAGCTCCTCGGACTTGCGGGCGTGCAGGGCCAGTTCCATCCGGTGCACGAAGGTGTCGTGCGAGAGCTTGCCCTGGGCCACGCCTTCCCTGAGCACACCGAGGACACGGTCGCGCTCGGCATCGGAGAGCCGGGCGGGATACGTGTTGAACTCGAAGGACGACGTCACATTCGAGATTGTCGGGCCGAAGGGGTCGGGTGTCCAGACGAGCGGGCTCGGGGCCGCTCGGAACGAGGGGTGCTGACCTGCACGGAAGAGCAGATTCCGGCTGGCTGGGGGCGAGTTGGGCGAGCGGTCCGAGAATAACCGCTGGACTTCCCCGCACCCCCTCGTCTAGCTTGATCACGACGCCGAACAACGACGGAAGGAGGCGAGTGCCGTGCAGATCACGCCGTTCCCGCGCTCCCGCCCCGTCCACCGCGTCGCCGTCTGACCGGGAGCGCTTCGCCAGCACATCTCTTTCCCGGAGGACTCCCTCTCATGACCGAACTGGTCATTCGCGCGCTCACCGAGAGCGACGCCCATCTCTTCGACACCCTGCCCGACCCCCTCGGCCTCGGCCGCGCGCTGGCAGACGCCGCGCACCGGCCCGACTGGAAGCGGGTCGCGCTGCGCGACGGCAAGGTCGTCGCACGGGCCGCCTGGTGGGGCGGGCCCGACGACGAGTCGCCCATCAACGTCAACTGGTTCGACATCGCCGAAGGCGAGGAGGAGGCGGGCGCCGAGCTGCTGCGCACCTCCCCGTTCCAGGTCGAGTACGTCCTGATCCTGCCCGCCGACTGGCGTGCGGACCCGCTCGCCCTCGCCGCCGGCGAGGCAAGGATCCGGGCCGCCTCCGCGGCCGGGATGTCGGTGCTGGTGGAGCGCTACCAGTACCGGTGGACGCCCGAGTGCGGGCTGCCCGAGCGGCCCGGACGGCTGGAGTTCAGGCCGGAGCCCGACGACGCGGTCGTCCTGGACGTGCTGCGCCGCGTCCACTCGGC
The DNA here is from genome assembly GCF_040681075.1 of Streptomyces sp. NPDC051907. NCBI lineage: Bacteria > Bacillati > Actinomycetota > Actinomycetes > Kitasatosporales > Streptomycetaceae > Streptomyces > Streptomyces sp. NPDC051907. Next base: position 44,273 of record NZ_JBFAYB010000023.1, read on the forward strand.
CACCCTCGACGCGCACGCGCTGCGCGCCATCGCCGAAGGCGGCCTGGACCAGGCCGCCCAGGAGGAGCTGGACTTCTTCCACTGGTGCCCCTCGCCGCGCGAGTGGTGGCAGCTGGCGTACGACCGCGAGGGCGAGCTGGTCGGCATCCAGGTCCCGGCGCGCAATCCGGCGGGGCCGTGCGTCGGCTTCATCGGCGTCGTGCCGGAGCAGCGCGGCAAGGGCTACGCCTACGACCTGCTGGTCGAGTGCACCCGTTTCCTGGCCGAGCAGGGCGCCGAGTTCATCGCGGGCGCGACCGACCAGAGCAATCTGCCGATGGCCGCGCACTTCGCCAAAGCGGGCCATCCCATCGTCCAGGAGCGGATCAACTTCCTCCCGGACTCCGCCTCCGCTCCCGGGCATTGAGTGAGCGCGGGGGTGTCCGTAGGCTCCGGACACCCCCGCGCCCCCCGCGCTGACCGAGCCGACGGCGAGCCGCCCCATGACGACGGAAGAGCCGCACGCCGAGCCGCGGGAGCGCGTCGGCGCCGCCTGGATATCGGGTCTCGTCCTGGTCGACCTCGGCCTGTACATGGCCTTCCTCACCCCCATCCAGGTGCTCCTCGCCCAGCAGATCGAGGCGATCGACCCCGCGGGCAAGGACGTCGCGCTCGGCTGGGCGACCGGCGTCGGGGCGCTGATCGCCGTCGTCGCCAATCCGCTGGCGGGTGCGCTGTCGGACCGTACGGGCAGCCGCTTCGGCCGCCGTCGCCCCTGGATCGCGGGCGGGGCGGCGGTCGGAGCGGCCGGGCTCGCCGTGACGGCCGCGCAGACCACGGTGGTGGGGGTGGCCCTCGGCTGGTGTCTGGCGCAGCTCGGGCTGAACGCGATGCTCGCGGGGGCCAACGCCGTCGTCCCCGACCGGGTTCCGGTGGAGCAGCGCGCCGCGGTCTCCGGGTTCGTCGGGATACCGCAGACGCTGGGGCTGGTGGTCGGGGCGCTGCTGGTGACCATGGTGGCGACCGGGACGTCGGCGGGCTATCTGCTGCTTGCCGCGGCGACCGTGCTCTGCGCGCTGCCGTTCGTCCTGCTGACACGCGAGCCCCACGTGCCCCAGGCGCCGCGCGCGGCGCGGGCGCCGGTGCGGGCGAAGGACTTCTGGGTGAGCCCGAGGGCGTATCCGGACTTCGGCTGGGCGTGGCTGACCCGCTTCCTGGTGATGCTCGGCAACGCGATGGGGACGCTGTATCTCCTGTACTTCCTCAAGGACGCGGTGCACTACGCCGATCCGGACGAGGGCGTGCTGATCCTGACCCTGCTCTACACGGCGGGCGTGGTGGTCACGGCGGTCGCGGGCGGGATGGTCTCCGACCGGTGGGGGCGGCGCAGGGCGCTGGTGTCGGTGAGCTCTGCGGTGATGGCGGCGGCGTCGCTGCTGCTGACGTTCTGGCACACCTGGGCGGTGGCGATGGGCGCGGCCGCGCTGCTCGGGCTCGGCTTCGGCGTGTACATCGCCGTCGACCAGGCGCTGATCACCCAGGTGCTGCCGCGCGCGGGCGACCGGGCCAAGGACCTCGGCGTGATCAACATCGCCAACTCGGCCCCGCAGGTGCTCGGACCGGCGCTGGCCGCGCCGGTCGTCGCGTACGCGGGGGGATACGCCGGGCTGTATCTGACCGCGACGGCCGTCACCCTGCTGGGCGGCGTGCTGGTGTGGAGGATCCGCTCAGTTCCGTGACCGCCGGTAGGACGTGTGGGCGGACTTCTGGGCGGCGATCGCGTCCCGGTACCAGCCGTACGACGCCTTCGGCGTGCGCTCCAGCGTCGCGTAGTCGACGTGGACCAGCCCGAACCGCTGGGCGGCGCCCTCGACCCACTCGATGTTGTCGGTCAGCGACCAGGTGAAGTAGCCGCGCACGTCGACCCCCGCCTGGATCGCCTGGTGCAGCGAGCGCAGATGGGCGTCGAGGAAGGCGATCCGGCGCCGGTCGTCGAGGCCGTCGTACGAGCAGCCGTTCTCGGTGATGTAGACGGGCGGCAGCCGCTCCCCGAACCGGTCCTTCAGCAGTATCAGCATCTCGCGCAGCCCGTCGGGCGCCACCGGCCAGCCGAAGTCGGTGCGGTCCTCGCTCTCGATCTCCCGCAGGCCGAAGGGGAGTTCGGCGGGCATGCCGACGCCCGCGAAGGATCCGAGGGCGTCCTGGGCGGGCGCGCCGACGAGCATCGGGTGGTAGTAGTTCACGCCGTACCAGTCGATCGGCTCGCTGATCACGGCGAGGTCCTCGGCGACCGGCCCGGGCATCAGGGCGGCGAAGTTCTCGTCGGGGTAGCGGCCGGCGAGGATCGGGTCGGCGAACATCCAGTTGGTGACCGTGTCGTAGAGCTCCGCGCCGAAGCGGTCCTCCTCGCTCGTTCCGGCGGTCCGCACCGGCGAGTGCGAGACGGCGAGCCCGATGTTCCCCGCGCCCGCGGCGCGCAGCGCCTGGACGGCGAGGCCGTGGGCGAGCAGCTGGTGGTGGGCGGCGGGCAGCGCGTCGAACAGGAGCTGCTTCCCCGGCGCGTGCTCGCCCAGCGCGTAGCCGAGCAGGGTGACCTCGGCGGGCTCGTTGACGGTGATCCACATCGGGACGCGGTCGGCGAGCCGCCCGGCGACCAGCGAGGCGTACTCGGCGAAGCGGGCCGCCGTGTCCCGGTTGAGCCAGCCGCCCGCCTCCTCCAGCGGGAGCGGGGTGTCCCAGTGGTAGAGGGTGGGGGCGGGCGTGACGCCGTGGGCGCACAGCTCGTCGACGAGCCGGTCGTAGAAGTCGAGGCCGGCGGGGTTGACGGGGCCGCTGCCGCCGGGGACGACGCGCGGCCAGCTGACGGAGAACCGGAAGGCGTCCGCTCCGAGGCCGGCGAGTAGGGCGACGTCCTCACGGTAGCGGGCGTAAAAGCCCGTGCCGCGCGAGGCGTCCGCGCCGTCCTTGATCCGGCCCTGGGCCGCGAAGGCGTCCCAGCCCGAGGGCCCCTTGCCCTCGGCGTCGGCGGCGCCCTCGGTCTGGAAGGCGGAGGCGGAGGCGCCCCACAGGAATCCGGGCGGGAAGGCGGGCAGCGGCGACAGCGGCGGCTTCGTCATGGCCCGTGACCTTAATGGCGGCAAGGAGGCCGCCTCTAGACCCGGATCTTGCCAGGATGGAACCCGGCACCGAGCAACGAGGAACGCGTCAGGGTTTCAGGGACGACGGCATCGAGGACGAGGGGACCGCCAGTGCTGTTCGAGGTGTGGGCGCCGAATGCAGGAACCGCATATGACACAGGGACCCCAGAGAGCACCGAGACCGCAGAGAACATCGAGACCGTACAGAACGCAGTCACGCTCTGGCTCGACGGTTCGGAGCTCGCCATGGAGCCCGCGGAGGGGCGTCCGGGCTGGTGGAGCGTGGCGGCGGAGGCAGGCGACGGCGCGCGGTACGGCTTCCGGCTGAACGGCGGCCCCCTGCGGCCCGATCCGCGCTCGCGCCGCCAGCCGGACGGACCGGACGGCCCCAGCGCGGTGGTCGACGCGCAGGCGTACGCGTGGCGGCACGACTGGGCGGGCCGGGGGCTGGGCGGCTCAGCGGTCCTGTACGAGCTGCACATCGGTACGTATACCCCCGAGGGCACGCTCGACGCGGCGGTCGAACACCTCGGCGAGCTGGCCGAGTTGGGGATCACGCACATCGAGCTGATGCCGCTCTGCCCCTTCCCCGGGGTGCACGGATGGGGCTACGAAGGCGTGTCGCTCTGGGCGGTGCACGAGCCGTACGGCGGCCCCGCGGCACTGCGGCGGTTCGTCGACGCGGCGCACGGCCATGGGCTCGGCGTGGTGCTGGACGTGGTCCACAACCACCTCGGCCCGTCCGGAAACCATCTGCCCGCCTTCGGCCCGTACTTCACCGACGCCCACCACACGCCCTGGGGCTCGGCCGTCAACCTCGACGCGGCGGGCTCGGACGAGGTCCGCGCGTATCTGCTCGGCAGCGCGCTGGCCTGGCTGCACGACTTCCGGCTGGACGGCTTGCGCCTGGACGCGGTGCACGCGCTCGCGGACACCCGGGCGCTGACGTTCCTTGAGGAGCTCGCGACCGCCGTCGACGAGCTCTCCGGGGAGGTCGGCCGGCCGCTGTTCCTGATCGCCGAGTCGGATCTGGGCGACCCGCGGACCACCCGGCCGCGCGCGGAGGGCGGCCTCGGTCTGCACGCCCAGTGGAACGACGACTTCCACCACGCGCTGCACACCGCGCTGACCGGCGAGTCGCAGGGGTACTACGCCGACTTCGCCGCCGCTCCCCTGGCGGCCGTCGCCAAGACCGTCACGCACGGGTTCTTCCACGACGGCACGTACTCCAGCTTCCGCGGCCGTACGCACGGCCGCCCCGTCGACGTGACCGCCACGCCCGCGCACCGCTTCCTCGGCTACGCCCAGACCCACGACCAGATCGGCAACCGGGCGCTCGGCGACCGGCTCTCGGCGACCGGCTCCCCCGGCCTGCTGGCGTGCGCGGCGGCGCTGGTGCTGACCGGGCCGTTCACGCCGATGCTCTTCATGGGCGAGGAGTGGGGCGCGCGGACGCCCTGGCAGTTCTTCACCGACCACACCGACCCCGAGCTCGCCGAGGCGGTGCGCAACGGCAGACGGCGGGAGTTCGCGGCGCACGGCTGGGCGGAGGAGGAGATCCCCGACCCGCAGGACCCCCAGACCCGGCGACGCTCCTGTCTGGACCGGTCCGAGCGGGAGCGGGAGCCGCACGCCCGGCTGCTGGCCTGGTACCGCGAGCTGATCGCCCTGCGCCGTACGCAGCCCGACCTGTCCGACCCGGATCTGGCGTCGGTGAAGGTCGCGTACGACGAGCAGGCGCGCTGGCTGGCCTACCGCAGGGGCGACCTGCGGATCGCGGTCAACCTCGCGAAGGAGGACGCGGAGATCCCGCTGGGCGGCGGGGGGCGGGTGCTGGCGTCGTGGGCGGGGGTGGAGGCGCCGGGGGCGGACGGGGTGCTGAGGCTGGGGGCGGAGGGGGTGGTGATCTTGACAGATGCGTGAGGTGAGGGGGTGGGGTGGGGCGTGGGTGCGGGTTTCCCGGGGGGGGCGGGCCCCGCCCCCCCGGGCCCGCACCCCCCGCGGGGGGGGGGGGGGGGGGCGGCGCCCGCCCCCCCCCCCCCCACCACCCCCCC